>PLXB01000049.1 GCA_003151215.1 Ignavibacteriota bacterium | reverse complement strand
ACCTCCGCCTCGTCCGACGATCATGACATCGGGCCTTTTACTATCAGGAAGCAGGTTCATTTCCGCAATTGCTCTGGCAATTTCCAATTCCGCACCTATTCCCTGCACCGCCGCCGGACGAAGCAAGACCTCAACTAATGGATATCGTCTGCGCAGCACAGTAAGAATATCGTGCAATGCCGCACCGGTCGGGCTGGTGACGATTCCGATCTTTTTAGGAAATCGCGGAATTGGGCGCTTTCGTCCTTCATCAAAAAGTCCTTCTTCCGAAAGTTTTTTAAATAATATTTCGAATGCTGCCTGCAAAGCTCCGATACCAAGAGGACGGACTTGAAAAACATCGAATTGATAATTTCCTCTCGGCGGATAGACCGATAGTCTCCCCCTGCATAAAACTTTCTGCCCTTCTGCGAGATCGAAGGAAAGCTGGCGGGTTTTCCAAAATACGCATGAAATTTGAAGGCCTTCATCCTTCAGTGTCCAATACCTGTGACCCGAGCGGTGATTAGTAAAATTCGATATTTCGCCTTCAACTGTTATCTCGGCGAAATTAGATTCAAGTATATCGCGAATTGCTTTGGTGAGCGTTGTCACCGAAAGCGGCTCGATGCTTATCTCCTTCCCAGGAGCTATTGCAGCCTCTTCCTGAACAAAAAGCAAAGGGAGCGTCTCAGAGGTTGTCTTCGCCAAAATAGACCTCTATCGGACGACTATAGTGGCAGATCTTTCAAATGAATTGCTTCCTTCGACTCCGCTGAGCCTTATTAAATAGACTCCTGCATGCGAGGAAAGGTCATTCCTGAGAAGATCAACGTCATTTTCACCTGCAAATCCATTTATTGTCCGTTCTAAAACTTTTTTCCCTGTCACATCATATACAGAAAGTGTTACCCGGCTATTCTCCATTAACATGAAACGGAGATTCAAACGGGTATCCATCGGATTCGGATACACTACGACATCTTCAGATGAAATATTCGTTTGGTGAACTGCAGCAACTTCCAAATCCACTTGATTATAATATAAAGTCAGGATCATGTTAGAATAGAGATCCTCTCCGCTATCTGCAAGAGGGAAGACAAATGAGGACGTATTGACCATATCAAGCCGTATAGAATGTGGAAAATGATACGATGCAAGGGTGATATGCTTGATGATCGCCGGAATATCCTGAGGATTCCAATCCATCCGGGCATTCGTCGTTCCCGGCACCGGATGAAATTCTATTCCATAAGCTAACGTAAAACTATCGAGTGTTGGCTTTTTTCGGATATCGATCGGTCCTCCATCGGAGCCCTCAATTCCTAATTCCGGTCTATCAATATAAAAACCCGACATTCGGAAATCAAGATCACCTGCCTGGGCAGGAGGATATAGCTGTTCTCCTCCGGGAAATTCATTGGAAAACCATATCTCTTTTCCATAGATCATAGAATCAGATGCCGAAGGATCATAACCGAAGATCACGGTTCTTGCTGAGTCACTATTGATAAATAGCTTCACATGCAAACTGAATTCGGGCACTATAGCGTTGCTGGTAGTAGTAGCAGCAAGTAAGACGAGCAATACAAATAGCTTTTTCATAAATCATACTTCCCAAAAATTACAAAGCGGAAGTTAGTATCTATACTAACTTCCGCTTCGCAAAAAGATTTCACTTACTCCCTTACGGGAATCAGTTTATTTTGTAACTGTCATCTTCTGTGTCTGCACGAAGCTTCCGGCGCGGATTGTATAGAAGTACGTTCCTTCGGCAAGATTCGATGCGTCGAACGTCGTTGTATGCGATCCAGGAGCAACAACGCTCGATACCGGTGTTGCAACAAGCTGACCAAGCGTATTCGTCACCGTGATCGTTACGAATGTCTCGGCAGGAACGCTATAGTTGATATTCGTGACTGCATTGAACGGATTCGGATAGTTTGCTTCGAGTGAATATCCCGATGCCTCCTGGGAAGCCCCGCTCTTCATAGAAAGAACGACAGCCTTCACATTGTGGTCACTGATAATAACAGTGCCTCCGTTTGTCGCAGTACCAAGAAGGTTACCCGTAAGATCGCGAACTTCGACAGTGCCTGAAACATTATCAAAATTCATCGCAACCGGATAGTTCTTCGAAGCAACTTTTACGACATGCTGCTCACCTGTGGCAGAGATATTGCCATTATTCGAAGCGAAGCGCGCATCAAAATCGGTAAATGACGGCGGCATCTCGAAACTCTTCGTAGGAGCATCCGCGACATTTCCGAAATAGAGATCCTGACCGTTCTGTGCAGCATCGCGTACTGTGACTTTCACAAGTGTCGAAGTAAGCTGCGCATTCGGCTCACCGGAAACTTTGCAATCTGCCGTTACATGGATGTTATATCCCGCTTCATCGGAAACCTTCACGAAATATCCGTGGCCCGGTAACAGATAGGCAGCATCGAAATATCCGCGTGAGGGAACGTACTCGAAGAAATCCGAAAGGAATTGCGGATTGGTCGTCTGTATCGGTGATAGAGATACAGAAGGCACGCCGGTTCCGGTAATTCCGATAAGATCGATACACGTTGCGAAACTTGCAGCGCCGACAGAATTCCATCCCTGATGGATGCGAAGGTTACTGACCGACTGCGAGCGAACGCCGCTGATGGTCCCATCGAGCACCGTACCATAATTGATCATATATCTGCGGCCGAATTCAAGTGAATTTTCCGCATTCCAACCACCATTCGATCCTAAATAGGCGAAAGGAGAGCCGGTTGAATTCGGGAATATCACAGCCGGATCGGAATTGCCCGGAATCACAGGAAGCGAAACAAAATTCCAGCTTCTTGGAATAAGAGCGACAGTCTGCCCCGTTGTACCCGGTGTATATTCGATAATGAAACTCGAAACACTTGCATCGGTGATCGTAATGCAACGCTCATTGCCAACAAGTGTTGCCTGAGTCATATCATAGGCAAACTGCGTTCCGTTAGCGAGGGAGCGAATGATCAAACGAGAGCCGTCAGGAAGATCAGAGGTTACATCGACACAAACGGTAAGCGGGTAGCAAAGTGGTCCGCCCGTTCCGAAATCGACTTTATACAGAAGAGTACTATCTGCATTATCTGCACGGAAATCACGCACTGTACCAAGATTATTAGGATCGAGGAACAACGGATCAACATTGGGGTTGAGCGGTTCAAAGTATCCAAAGCAATTCTGAGTCGGGTCGCTACTTGTCTGGGCAGCGGTTTTATCACCGACCGTAAAGAGATCTTCCCCATAGAGAAGATCAACTCCATCGGTAGCGCCGGCTGCAGTTCCGAATATAAGTGTCCTCGTGCATGACGGTGTGCAGGAATTTGTCAACTGAAGACGTATTCCTGTTCCTGCTCCGGGAGTAGGTTCGTTTGGTCGTCCGCGGACAATAAATGTCACTTTCAGACGCAAAGGCGAATTGCTTGCACCATCGCTGGTAAACGTTACATATCCGGTATAGACTCCGGGTGCAAGTCCTGCACCATTAGCAACAACGTCAATGTTCTGTACTTCGTTAATTATTCCGCCTGACGAATTGAAATTCGTCAGATGCTGAATAAAATACGGGTTGCCCGTAGGTGGATTTCCTAAACCGCCGGCGGGCGAGGATCCGACACTTAACCACGGCTGATCCGTAATAATATTAAGATTGGTAATCCGCGAAGAACCCTGTGCATCATCGATCTGCAAATTCTCAAAGAGCACTGAGGCTGCCGGGTTAGCCGGATCGAAGATCAGATCAGGCAATAAAGTGAAATTTTTATTATCCGTCGTATTCACAATAGAGAAAGGACGGAGTTCTATGACCGGCGGTGCAGTGATCACGACAGGAATACGGCCGCGAATTTCTAAATGATGACCGCCGAGATTACCGCGCTGCCAATTATTAGGATCGTATTGCGGATCACCAAGGTGATCAGCGAATTTTGCCGAGTCAAGCTGCAAAAGCGCAACGTTTACCGTCCAATTCGGGATGATCCNNGCCTGAAACGGATGTAACAAAGAACCGTCGAAGAAT
Source organism: Ignavibacteriota bacterium (assembly GCA_003151215.1). Next base: position 8,752 of record PLXB01000049.1, on the reverse strand, counting down.
CCTGGATGACAGGAAGTGTCAGCGGAAGCGGAACTCCACTGGCAGCCGTAACACGAATGATACGGTTGAAAGGATTGGTATTGTCATTCGCTGACTGTTCCGTATAACGGATATAGAACGACTGGGCAAGAGCTGTTTCTGCCGAAGAGCTTTTCGTCGGACCGACCGTCATGATCGGGGAACCATGCGCCGGATTTTGATCAAGCTCGATAGCCTGATTCGGATACTTGAGCTGGAACTCGAAGCTTCTGATCGGCTCCAGGAACTGCCCATCCACACCAAAGATACGTCCGCCGGGTCCCGGTGGCTGTCCATTAAATGTATTCGGATTCTTGCTTATATCGACACCATTGAAGATGAAGATCGGAACAAGAAAATATCGTTCGCCGCCCGGAAGTGCATCGGGAACGAGGTATTGCGCATCCGGATAGTAATCTTCCTGATTATCGGAAATTACCGGATACGGTGTGTAGTTAAAAAGTTGGGCAAAAGAATTCCCAACAGAACAAAGGCTGATCACGAGCGCTAAGGCTCCGATAGCCGCAAAGCTGGTAAGCTTACGCATTGCCGATTTCTCCTTACTTGATGTTAAATTCAGTTTCATAGGTCTATATCTAAAAACTACGTATTTTTCTTATTGTTACACTTCGGATCAGGTCTGCACAACGCTTTCCTGCTTATTGTGAACAAATGTCAGTGAATTATCAAAATTTTTTGTTTTTTGGTACCTGCTGTGCTATTTTGCAACGACAAAAAATCCGTTACCGTTGCACTATATACTCCCACAGGAACCGATGCGACCTCCCAACGGAGATTTGCATCGAAAACCTCATCAAAAACTTTTCTGCCCAAAGCATCAAAGACCATGAGATGTTTTTTCTCTCCGTACCCTTGAGGCATAATAAAATCTATAAATGAACGTGCCGGATTCGGATAGATCAAGAGATCGGCTTTCTCCTGTGATACAATGACGCTATTTCTTGTCACTGTATCAGGTTGTTTTCCCAAAACACAAATGCTCTTAAGCATGTATGTTACCCCGGAAATAAGGTTGTCGGAATTCAATGCGGTAAATTTCGGATTCAAAAATCCGGTACATAGCGTATCGGTTCGTCTTTTACCTTTCAGAAATATTCTTAGTAGTTCTCCTCCTGCCGTAAAAATTTTTGAAGTATCGGCATTCGAGAATCTGGCTGTAACGTGGATCGAATCTATCGAAACGCTTAGACTTCCGCTTGTAAGAAGCGCTCCCTTTGAGACGCTGACAAGATCGAAAGCAGCCGTATCGACATCAAATTCAAATTTTGCACTCTTGAGATTTGCATCGACATTCACAGTTTCAAGCGGCGAGACATTGATCGATACCCCCTTTACGGAATCCGATAGGATATCCGTACTGTCGCTCGAAAGAGATACACTAGTTTTTTTCGGCGGCGATTTTGTAGTATCAGCGAACATCAACCCGAAGGGAAACCAGCTATTCTGATCGCGTCCCGGCGAGTTCACAATTATCACAGTATCGATCCCGCTGCTCTGTGAAAGCACATCAAATAATGTCGGCTCTATCATCGCATTGTCTCCGAATGTCGTTCCGGGTTTGACTGAATATCGAACCTGGAAAAGGATCGGATTTGATGTATCGAGCATTGTCGAGCCATCAACCTGCACCCGGTATTCTCCGGGCGGAACAAATGTTCCGTGAGCAAAATCGGCATTCGCACATGCCGTTCCAACAAAGAATCCGCCCTGCTCATCCATATTGATCGGCTGTATCTTTGTGTTTTCGAAAGCATATCGGCAATCGAAAGCAGTAAAGTTTACCGGCGGTTTGGCGACTTCAAGCGTATAATATACATTCAGCGTCGTATCGATTGTGCTCGGCGAGATGATAGCCGTTTGAAAACGAATGCGTAATACATTCTTTTTCTGGGCGAACGCCTGATGACCGACACAAAAAGCAAGCAGAAGAATCGTTAGAGAAAGTATCTGACGTTTTTTCTTCTTCACTGTCATTTGTCAAAGAACATTTTGATGAACAGGAGGTGCTAAGCCTCTCCTGTTCATCAACGAAAATTAATGAGCTACCTGCATCTTCAGTGTCTGCATATTCTCACCGGCGCTGAACTGGTAATAATATGAACCGGTGGAAACGAGATTGCCTGCATTATCACGACCGTCCCAGTTGATCTGATTCTGGCCGGCAGCGAAAGTCTGTCCGCTTACGAGCGAACGAACTTCTTTACCAAGCATATCGAAGATACGAACGGTAACATTTTGTGACTGCGTTAAATTAAAGCGAATGGCGGTCTGAGCAGAGTTTGCAATGACAAACGGATTCGGCATATTTTGCTCGACGCTAAAGCCGCCGGGATTCGAATTCCCAACACTCGATATTGCAAGAGTCGAACGTGAAGAGCTTGATGCTTCATCATTGATCATCACATTAGTGAGTTCGAAATCCGCAGGCACATGACTTGCGACATTAAACTCAAGGTATCCGAGTACATCACCATCGGAGAATATGCCGCTGGCAGCCATGACGACTTTGCCGGTCCCGGCATTACCACGAAGCATAACGTTCGGATTGGCTTTCGTTCCGGTAAACTGCATTGCAGTGGTGTTCAGACTTGCAACGTTCATTTCAATTCCTAACGGACCGTTCACGGTGCCATGAAGCACGATCGGAACAAGAGCCGTATTTCCATTAATTGTTACTGACTGCGCATCTGCGGTAATACCCGAGATATTGGTGGCATTCGACGAAGTTTCCTTCCATGTCGGAACCGGAAGTGGCTGCGGCCATGGCAGGAACGGAAGCTTTGCGGCAAGATACATCAGGATATATGCAGCATCGTAAGATGTCACTCGATAGAAGAAGAATCCCGAGCCTGCAGGATCAGGGTATCTGCCATTATGATTGGCATCGCCGTGAAATGCTCCTCTGCCTTCGTTGGGATCCATCGGCGGATATGCAATAGCTACCGATTGTAAAATCGTATCCGCATCGTGCAGCGTGACAAAAAGATTCTGGTTTAAGCGTACGTTCGCAGGTGCATTTGGATCGATCTGTGTCAGATCGGCATCTCCGTCACCCCATTGTGCAGCCGTTCCGCGTCCTACCGGCGTAAACGTAATAACACGTCCGGGTAAACAGCTTGCCGGCGGCCAGCAGGTTGTCAAAGAATCAGTATTCGTACTGGCCGGAACTCCGTTCTGGAAATCTGACTGGAATAATGCATTGATATGCGACAATCCGGCGTTATCTTCAATACCAACCGTACAACCCTGTGTCTTCACATTGCCGGCAGATCCGATCGGTCCGTAATGGAATTCAATCGTTGCACGCTGATCAGGCACACAGTCATATGCTAATGGATTCTGAATGATCTTGAGCTGGAATGTTGCAACCGAATTCGGATTCGATTTATCGTTAATATTTAAGTTTGTCCACTCAAGAGTGAATGTTTGCGGCACATTACCGACGGCACACGGGCTTTGGCTCGTCACTTGCTGCGGAACCGTCGTGTATTGTATTTTCGTAGGTATATAACCATTGATCACATCGGAAGCGGTACGATAATAGTGATCTCCGAAAAACGGCGCCAATGTATTATTCGGCTCGTTCGGCAGGAAAAGATAATATTTATCGTTGGTGATAATCGGAATCTGATGGTGGCCTACGGAAACCCATCCGTTAACACAGACATTGATCGTGTTATACAACGTTCCGTTATAATCGAAGGTAAATCCGACCGGAATGTCAACAGCCACGCCGTCATCGGGATCATATTGATTCGCTGCATTCACGAACGAACCGCCGGGGATCACACCACCATTAGGCGGAGCGGCGACAGCAATTTGGTTAAAGAATTGTTCGGTAATACTGCAATCGTATGCAGCCCAGATCGGAGTCTGTGCCGACGATACGTTTGCAGTGACGATCACGGCAAAAGCCACGATGCTGATATTCAAAAGAAACCGTTGAAAGAGTTTCATAAGTGTATTCCCCTACAGAGATTTGAAACTAAATATATCGTTTATAAAAATTGTCGTTGTATGAAAGCTATCCGGAGCGGTATGGAAATACCGCTCCGAAAAAGCATACATTATTTGTTTAATGTCATCTTGAGGGTCTGAGTGTAATCCCCAGCCGTCATTTTGCAGATGTACGTTCCTGCAGGCATGACATTATTGTTCTTATCGGTACCATCCCAGATCACTGGATACTCACCGGCTTCAACTGTCTCGCCAGGAACAACTGACTTGACAAGCGAACCCTTGATGTCATATATCTCAATGTTCACAGTCGAACGTTCGGCAACGCTAAAGGTAATTCTCGTTGACGAGCTGAACGGATTCGGATAGTTCTCCAAAGAATTCTTCAGAGCCGGAGCAGAAGTAACATCTGATTTCGGCGGTACGAAGATGATGCGAGCGCCCTTCTGGGTCTTGTCACGAATCTCCAAGCAGAGAGAATCGGCGGAAATCTTATTCAACGTATAGAAGGTGGGGTCGATATTACCGGCACCCGTCTTCATATCAATAGAGAATTCCTGATTATTCGTTTCATGTACAAGGTAGAAATTACCGACGAACGAACCTGTCGTATCCAGACAGCTTGGTCTCCAGCAGATCGTGATCGGATAGAGATAATTTCCGTTATCCGCGCCTGCATTAAAGCTGATCTGCCAAGTCACCGTTGTGAACTGAGCAGTATCTCTGCGAATGTCAATGAGCGATCCTTTAAGCGATCCACCGACCGGAAGCTCCCAGCGAGCATCAAAAGTCGATTGATACGGCTGCGGCGGAATTTCGAATTCGCAGTAGCGAATATCGAGTGAATCATGGCCGCCAGGGCCGGCACCGAAACAGAGTCTCTGGATGTCAACATTCGGATGAAGCAGCGTATCAAGTTTATTTGAAACATAGACTGCGCATTCAAATGTCGGAACATCTCCTACATAGATCTTATACACGAGGGTATCGGTATTACCCGTGCCCAACGGGTTATTCGTACCCCATGAATTGTCATTGACAGCGATCTTTATGACCTGAGGCGGTATTGGGGTTTGATCAAAGAAGTTATTATCTTCGTTGAACTTTCCGCAAACGTTAAGCCATACCGTATCACTTGTTCTCACTGTTGAAGTGGGATCACCATCCGTCTTGCCTTTTGCTGACGAAGGAGTGATTGACCAACCTGCAAGAGTTGTAAAGTTCGAATCATTAAGCGTTCCTGTGAAGGTCAATGAATCGGCACACATCATGCGTGTCAAATCCTTATCGACAACAGCGATCGAATCGCAGAACTGCGTCTTATTCGTTACGCAAATCGTTCTGACACCACGTATGAAATGAGGCGGGTGATTCGTCGAATCTACATTGAGCTGAATGTATTTCCAAGCAGTAAGTCCACCGCAATCGGTAACAAGTACAAGAACAGTGTCCGGTCCGCCGCAATCAGGATCGCTTACAGTATGCGGTGCATCATTCTGGCCGGGAGTACCGGAAAGAACGCCGGAGAACTGGTTGATCTGCAACCACAACGGTGTGGTACCTCTCAATACGGTTTTACCTGCTTTATAACGACTGTCTTTATAAACAGTATCGATCTGGTTCTTATAGATCAATTGGAATGTATGGCTGTCACCGAAATTCGGATCGGTAATGGCAATACTATTGACCGTATTCAGATTTATAGAATTCAAACTGTAATCGAAATCTTCCTTCGCATGCGGCAACGTATCCGTGAGAATCGTCGGTGCTACGTTGACTTGAGCGTGCCAGCGCTGTACTTTCAAGCCGGCATGTCCGTCGTCAGCCTGTACGGCGACGATGGTATCAAGGGTTAACTCTCCGTTTACCTGCGGTGTCGGCGTGATCATCTGTATTGCCGTAGCTGAATCGATCAAGACGTGGATAATACCTTTCGACTTGAATAACGGCGTACCAACAGTAGCGTTCATCCATTGCGGGAACACAAGCGCATCATAGGATGTGCGACCGTAACGGAAATCCCATGCCAACGAATGATCACCATGCGTGAGCAAACTGATAGCATCTGTATATGCGGCGACAGTCGAATCTTCCAATTCGTCATCGGTATTGATATCGAAATCAAAACGGAGACTATCGGTTAAGTTCGCAGCAAAGTCGCAGGGACTCGATGTAACCGAATCCAAGAATCGCGGCAAGCTATCCTGCACATAGATGCGGAAGTCAAAAGTGCGCGATGTATTACGGACACAAAGCGTATCCGTCAGGAATCCCATCGGGCAATTAAAATATGGAGGGAAAGTCCACATTGAAAGAAGCAGACTGTCCGGTCCTAATCCGAGAATCGGATGACTTGGCGGATTTGCCGGATCGATCAGAAGATGCTCTGAACGATAGTTCGGCGGGAAATTCGTCATCACTACGTGAACAGGCTCGCCACCGGGCACAACATCAGGATTATGCGGAGTGCCAAAGAGCTGAATATAACCATTCGATCCCGTTGTCGGATTAACATTGCGTACGGTATCGCGACTGATCCACCATGGTATCCTGTAATTTACCGAGTCCATATTGGCGAAGGTGACTGAGAAGTCAAGCATCGTATAATATGGATCGAAGAGGAAGCGCGGATCGTAGAAATTGTTTACATCATATCCGCCGATACGGAAAAGTATCTGATTCGGAGTTTGTGTCGGAGAATACGGCACATACACGTCATCCTCATGCAGGAATAAACGGTTAGGATTAATAGTATCCATTCCTAACGTAGCCACGTCGCTGGTAAAGAACGGCGGCAAGACATCGCCGATCACGAACGAGAGTCCGCGAGTCTTTGCACCGGCAAAACCGTATTTCCATAATTGCGTGCGGCTAAAAACATCGATCACATCACCGGGTCTGACAGGTAAAGTATGATAACGTTCACCAGCATACCATGTTGTTGATGTTGAAGAAATCTTCGATCCTTCGATACAGACGGAATCCGGTCCAGGCGTCAGATCTCCCGGGCTTAAGTTGTATGCACGTCCGTCAAGAGCAGCGCTATCTTCAAGTTGTGCAGCGCGCGCAATCTCAAGATAGGTATTATTCGATGGACGGATAAGCGACGGGCTCCAGAATACTCTGGCGCGCGATTGCGGATGGCGTTCAGCAATGCTTGAATCCGGTACGAAGTCAAGACGTCCTTTATATGGCATCGTAGCGGTATCTTTTCCACCGCCGCGTGAATCCTGTGTTTCTTCTTTGAGATTGACACGGACATATTCCTGCGTCGTCTCGTCGAAAACAAAAACGGTAGAATAATTACGGGCATACCTGTCGCGATTGAAATCGCTGGAATCGATATCAGCCTGCAAGAAGAGCGGATATCCGATCGGATGCGGTCCGACGAATTCTGTCTGATACGCCATGATCTTCGACAAGTATACAGGATCTGTCGAGAAAATATCGCGCGTCCAACGATGTAAACCTTTGCGACCCTTCGAAGCAAGGCCGACATCGGTTGGCAAACCAAGCGAGAATGCTTCCGCAATTGCCAGACGGCGGTTGTTATAATCAACGGTCTTAATATCTAAACCCTTATCGAAAATGTCATACACGCGTCCTTCCATAAGAAGGGTATCGGGTACTGTGCCGATAGGCGTATTGGTATATCCGGCAGGCGGGAAACGATTCGGCTCATACACATTTGTGAAACATCCTGCCGTATAATAATCAAGGAAGAATGTACGCTGAGTCGCGCCGACAGGAAGTGTCGGAAGCTGCGTGATAAGATCAGGTCCTGTCTCGCCCCAGAAATTACCTCTTAAAGTATCGACTCCACCGTAACCATGCGGACCATCCGGCTCACGAAGAATATAACGAGCGACGTTATCATAGATCGCATTGCCGCGCGAATTCGATTCATTCTGCGGAAGCGGTCCTTCAAGATCGCCATAGATCGTTGCACCTGTATTAGGGTCGTTCGGATTGTTCATATCCGGACTTTGAAGATCGACACGTGCGTTGTAACCGCTTGTCGCATGGTTATTTGCGATAAGTGTTTGGTTGATCGTCAGAGCTAACCGGTAGTTATCCGAATGAATTGCCGAGCCTGTAAACGCCTGATTCTGTTCGAAACGGCAACGGCTCATGATAAGAGTATCATACGANNAAAAAGGACCGACGAATCGGAAGAAGATCCGAGTGTTGCCCAGTTCATAGAGAACCTGGTTAACTCGCGCGGATCAAATGGCATCGGCGGTATAATATTTGTAATTGCTGCAGTTGCAGTAGCAGCCGTTATCGCACCACCACCAGTAATCACGACCGTCGGAGCGGAAGTATAGAACAAGCCGCTTGATGTGATCGTAATACCTGATACAAAGCCAAGAGGTCCGGGAGCTGTTATTGTAGCAACTGCCGTAGCTCCGATTCCACCGCCGCCAACCAATGTAACGGTTGGAGCAGAAGTGTAGCCTACTCCACCATTGGTCACGACTGCACTAAGTACTCCGTTGCTGAATGAAGGATTCGAAGCATTATACGTATTTTCAACAATAAACTTGTTGTATGCGAAGCTATTCGGTCCCGATTGTCCTACATTCCAATATACTGCACCGCCATTACCACCAATGACGTAATTACGTGTATACTCTACGGCGAATGTACTGTCACGGGTTCCTATGAATTCCGCTCCGCCTCCTAAAACAATAAGTTCATAGGCAGGGCGGTTAATGCGGGGGTCAAGCGGATTAACAAAATTGTTTTGGTGCCA
>PLXB01000364.1 GCA_003151215.1 Ignavibacteriota bacterium | reverse complement strand
GGCTGCCCATAACGAAGAAGCGGCAATGACGGTGATCGAACAGCTTGCCCTCTATAAGTTCATTACATTTGACATCCAGTCGCTTATAGCCTTTGACCGTGCAGCCTTCAGCCTGCCGCCGCTGGTAATGAATTAGCATTCTTAGTTTTTAGCGGAGACGATCCGAAACTCAACTCTTCGGTTTTTTGCCTTGCCTTCTTCGGTATCATTTGAAGCAATTGGTTTTTCAGCAGCGTAACCGTGTGCTTCCAATCTGGATTTCGGAATTCCTTTTGCAATGAGATACTCTACGACGGCATTCGCTCTGCCGAGCGATAGAGCTTTGTTATGCCCTTCACTACCCGAGATATCGGTATGCCCTTCGATTGCTATATACAACGAGGAGTCTTTTTGCAGGATCTCCCGCAGCCTGTCGAGTTCGGCAAATGAGGCAGGAAGAAGTTCGGTTTTATCAGTTTCAAAAAAAATATTATTAAGACGGACCGTTGCATTTTCTTTAATTTTCACAAGGACTAAATTCCTTTCAATGGTAGAAAATCCGCTTGCCTTTTTTGCATCGAATGATTCACTTGTCGGAAGGTACCCTTGTTTTTCGGCATGTAGGCTATATATCTCTCCGGAAGGGAGCGGAATCTCGAAGGCTCCGGTTTCCGGTTCGCTGCGCGCCAAGCCGAGCAGTTTGCCGTCGGAAAGTCTTTCGTAACGAATTTCCGCTTCTAACGGCGCTCCGAGTTCATCAGTCACTTTTCCGGAAATGAGCGTTACGGAATTTTCCCGCTTCGGAGCCGGAGCACGGAAGATATCGGATTGCGAATTCACATCCGGCCGCCAAACGAAATAGCAGTATTTGCCTTGTGCATCTTCAGTATAATAAGAGGTGCGTCCTTTTCGATTGATAGACGATCCGATATTTTCCGGCTTCGACCAATGCTGCCAGGAATCATCTAATCGTATGGAGCGATAGACATCGAGTTCCCCGAAGCCCCCCGGTCTATCCGAAGAAAAATACAAGGTTTTATTATCGGCAGCAAGATAGGGAGTCTGTTCATTATCAACTGAGTTAATATCTGCGCCAAGCCAGAGAGGAACCGTCCATGTATTTGAATTCTCATCGAGAAAACAAACGTAGAGATCTCTGCCGCCGAGAGATTGTTCGCGCGCTACTGCCATTATGAGAGTGCGTTGATCGGGGCCGAAAGAATAGTCGGTAACTGCCCCTACTAAGTTCAGTCCCTTTATCCGAATCGGAACAGGCTTACTCCACCCTGTCTTTGTTCGGTGAGAAACCATCACGCGGTCTTCAGGGGGAGTATTTGCGTCAAGTTTTCCGATAAGATAAAGCGAATTATTATCGGGTGCAACGCTTGTAACGGCAATGCTATATCGCGAACGAAGACTTCCGCCCAACACTTCGGGTTCGCTGAATGAGCCATTGGATTTAACAAAGCTTCTCCAGACATCAAGTACCATAGAACCGTCAAGCCCTTGTCTGCCACGTGTAAAAAAAAGCCTCTNNCGCCATCGGCGCTTATCACCGGCAATGCCTCGCTCTGTACAGGATCGCTGATTGAGAGAGGAAGTTTCTCAATAGACAATTCCTGCGCACCGGCAGTAAAGCATATGAGCGGTATGGATAACGCTGACAGAAATAGTTGGTTAATTCTCATTTCTCGAATCATTTTCCCCTCGAAACGGGTTCTACTCTGGTTAGTTCAACATATGAATTCTTTCAAATATAGCACAGAATAAATAACCGGAGATCAGTTCATGTCATATCTCTTTCGATTAACGCTGCTTGTCCTTCTGTCAGTTCTTGGTCTTCAATCTATTGATAGCCGCGAACTTATTGCCAAATCCGGTACGAAATCCGTACGAATTCGCAAACCCTCTTCAAAGAAAAAAAGTACAGCAAAGACAACTCGCAAGCCTCGTAAAAAGTCCACTACTCCCCGGAAACCCCGCGTGAAGAAAAGTACCAAGAAAAATTATCCACCTCCCGGCAGTGGCGGCGAAGATCGCAACATCGATTGGCTTCGCAAACGTGCTTTCCCGAATGAGTATCTCGATCCTTCCTATTATCCGAATGCACTGGAACAGGCGCGTAAGCTTCCGGTATATGGAGGTTATTCTAAAAACGGAATTCAATCTGCAATGCAATGGCAGAGCATCGGACCATTTGCTATCGGCGGCAGAGTTACTGCTATTGCAACTCATCCAACCGATTCAAATACTTTTTATATCGGCGCCGCATCCGGCGGATTATGGAAAACGACCGATCACGGAAACTTATGGCAGGCTCTGACCGATACTTTCGCTTCGCTTCCCATCGGCTGTGTTACCCTCGATCCGCACGATCCGAATACGATCTATATCGGCATGGGTGAATGTAATTATAGCGGCGATTCCTATCCCGGTAACGGACTATGGCGGTCTATCGATGCAGGTTTGACCTGGAGTTTCCTTGGATTAGGAAAGACACAATACATTGCGAAAATTATCGTTGATCCCATTGATAAAAATACGATCTATGCCTGCGTGCCAGGTCCTGGTGATTTCACCGATTCGAATCGTGGAGTTTGGAAATCAACCGATTATGGCATAACTTGGAATAATACTCTTCTTATAAGGACAAATAAATCCAAAACAAGCACTTCCGTGCCTGCAATTGATCTCGTGATGAATCCTTTGAATCGTAATGAACTGGTAGCTTCATTATGGCAGCATATTGATTTATCTAACAGCTCGTCTGCGAATACCGGACTTTGGCTCTCTACCGATGCCGGAGGAACCTGGGCACGTATTGATACTTTGCCCGGATCAGGATTGCCGAACGGATTTACTTCAAAACGATTATCAAGAATTGCTCTTGCATGGGCAGTAAATAGTAAAGGCGTTTCAACTCTTTTTGCCGTCATCTCGAAAGTCGATGTCAATATCGTGACTAAAGCTCCATTCGATGAAAACTTATTTGGAATTTTCAAGACTACAACTCCGGAATCCGGCTGGAAGATACTTCTCGATTCCAATTATCGGATCCCTTTTGGGGGTTTGATCTATTCAAGTTTTGTCGATAGCATCGATTTCTTTAATAAACAAGGGGGATACGATAATATTATTATCACCAATCCTTCAAAGCCCGATGATATTCTTGTCGGCGGAATTGATGTAATTCGTTCTTCGGATGGCGGCGTGACATGGAAAGATATTTCCGATGCATATGTCCATTATTTTGAGAATAACCGCTCCCAGCATTCCGATCAGCATGCTCTTGCCTTCACTGCCGCAACAAGTGGAACCGATCTTTTAAACGGTCAGGACGGCGGAGTTTTTAATACAAAGGATTTTGGTGCCACATGGCCCCAGCTTAAAGGACTGCCGATCACCATGTTTTATCATCTTGAACCCTGGGCAGCAGGGATGGCAAATCTTCCGGTTAATTTTCCTGCCGATTCGAACAAGCTCTTCGGAGGCACACAGGATAACGGAACGGTTGCTCATGGCTTTAGCTCCAATCCTGATTGGGACTGGATCAATCGCGGAGACGGCGGCGAGGCACAAGCCGATCCTGAGATCAGTGGCCATATCATTACTTCGTTGCAGCTTGGGAAAATATTTTTCCGTTCAACCATAGATTCACTCAGACCGATATTGCAAAGCGACTACGCAAATCACGATCCGAATGCAAAAATCTGGACCGATCTTTCCACTATTGCCGTGCGACGCGGAATTACGGATTCTTCGGAAGCTTGCGCATTTATTCCGCCTGTCGTTCTGGATAAAATTCGCGGAGATGAAGTGTTCACCGGAAAAACGAGAGTTTACCGTACAAAATTAAGTTTTACAGATCCTGATAGCTCCACGATCATTCAGCCATGGTCCCCGCAGATTACGGGCTATGCGGGTCAACCGAAAAACTGGTATTATGGCGATGTTGAATGTATAGGTCTTGGTGTTCGGGATCAGAATGGACGTCCGATGATCTGGGCTGGCGGATTGCTCGGAGGCACGGAAACAAGTCTTAACCGAACCGTTTATAATCCTGCGATCTCACAGGATACGGCTCCTCGCTGGATAAAAATTATCTCAGGTTTGCCGACGGCAATAGTCGAAACTATTGCCTGTGATAGAAGCGATTCCCTGACTGCTTATTGCGGATTGATCGGAACTAGTTCGACGAAACATGTTTATAAAACGACAAACGGTGGAAAGAATTGGATAAGTATTTCAGGTAATCTTCCGAATATTGGTGTGAATGCCATCATCATTGATTCGCTTGCCGAGCAGGGAAATCCTGGTGCAAAAAACCAATGCCTTATAGTGGCAACCGACGTCGGAGTTTTTGTCACCACCGATGGCGGAACGACATGGTCGAATCTCGGAATGGGGATGCCGCATCTTGTTGTCGGAACGATCAATCAATATAAGAATTGGCTTATTGCCGGAACGCACGGCAGATCGGCATGGGCTCTTGATATCAGCGGGTTGCAGGCATTGCCTGTTAATGCCGTACATGAAAAACAAACTGCTTCAAACAGAATGAGCATTCGCAGTATTTATCCAAGCCCTCTTGATATGAATGCATCCTCACTCGTTCATATTGTTACCGATGGAATAGCGGATGAAAATGTAACGATAGGAATGATGAATGCTGCAACAGGTGCTTCAGTATTCCGAACTCATTCAACACTCGCTCAAGGGAAACTGGATATTCAATTACCGGCTTCGGTTTCTTCCGGCAGCTATCTAGTACGTATTACGAGATCCGACGGAGAAAGTGCAACCGGGCAGATAGTTATAATAAAGTAGGTACAATCTTTGGGCTGCGATCGAATCGCATTTAAAAACATTTTCGAGGATTTACATTCGTATTCTTACGAAGGCAGTTGCATCACGATTTCCGCATATTGCGGAACCATCACTTTCTTTCCTGTAACTGCCCCAGTTGAAGCTTTCTTCTTTTTCTTGCCCTTTGCAACGGGCGCATCAGCCGTTACGATGCGCTCGAACGACCCATTGGACGGCACAACATTGCTGATCTCAATAGAGATGTTCGATGCCGGAATATTTTTCGAAAGAAAAAATGCCATGATCGCCGATTTACGTGATGCGGCAAGACTGTTCTGTAAAGCTGCTTTTTTCCCCGATGCTATTTCATCGCNNGTCCATATCGGATGTTACGTTTGAAGAGATATCCGAGCTTTTCGGTTCGAATATAAGATTCGAAAATGAATACGGTCTGCCGATCTCCAGCTCTTTAATTGAGACATTCATCGGAACGGTCTGATAGACATCCGATGCAGGAACGGATAGCTGCTCTTCATGATAATAATATTTTGTGCCCGTAAAAGTCACGCGGTATTGCGTACCGGGTTGTAAGATGACCTGAAATTTTCCTTCCGGTGTTGACTTCGTTTTATTGATCATATCCGATCCCTTATAGACCGTAATGCTGAGATCTGATGCAGGAGATCCGGAAGTGCTCATCACATTGCCCTTCAATAATGCAACGACCTTACTNNTTAACACAAAAAACGCAACAAATACCGATATACGATGAATTCTCATGAAATTGATGGAAATATGATAAATAGCAGCCGAAAAAGAAGCCACTTCCTAATAACACAATTTTCGCTTTTGTGTTACACTTCCAAATGTGAATTTTTTCTCATCTTCCCCCGGCGGAAACTTCAAGAGATCGGAAGTAAATTACAGTGCGCTGGGTTTTGAATTCTATTCTCTCCTCTTTCATATCTTATATTCCAAATACAATTCCTGCCCAAAAACGAAGGTCATTTACGGTATATCCCCTCGAAGTATTGTAAAGACTGATTAAACCTAGCCGGTAACTACTCTCTAAAAAAATAGTCGCCTCGGGCATTACGACATAATCTAATCCCAGGCCGCCAATGATTCCAATATCGTTTGGCCTGGTGCTGTTTTTCAGATCGTAGGTTTGTGACGCACCGCTGCTATAATTTGTCACCGACGTAGCCGAGTATAAAAAGCCAATCGTTGCTCCCGCAAAAAGATAAGGCCGAAAACGGCCGTCATTTAACGGCCGCAATTTTGCTTCAAGCGGAATTTCAATGTAATTATGTGATGAAATTGAAATATAATTAATCGGTCCGCCAACAATTACTACCGTCGAGGAGAGGCTTGCTTTTTTTTGGACATAGAGGACTTGCACGCTCAAAGCCCAGGGCTGGCTAAACCAGTAATCCCCCTGAACTCCTGCAGTGACGCCCGGCATCGATGTCAAGGGTGGATTAGACAGGTTTTGATTGAAAGATGATAGATTCATCCCGATCCTTGCTCCTATATCAATCGTCTGTGCATCGAGCATCCGGGAATTTGCCACGAGAAATAATCCTGAAAGTGCAAAGGCCATTGATAACCGTTTCATGAGTTCTATTGCTTTAATATCTTCCTTGTAATAACCTCACTGG
>PLXB01000125.1 GCA_003151215.1 Ignavibacteriota bacterium | reverse complement strand
TTGAAGGTATCACAAATGGAGAAGGCAGCGGCGTTGCCGGGACGGCATCCTATCAGTATCTGCCCGGAGTTTATGGGCATACCACACATGGATTTGGCGTCGGTGTTTACGGAACAACATCCGATAACGGTGCAGGGCTTGTTTCGAATTCCGGTGTAATGGGATCGAGCGGAGGAGGCCAGGGAGTTGATGGTCTTACCAATACCGGCGACGGCGTTGTCGGAGAAGCAGCGACGACAGGAATCGGCATTCATGGATATGCCGATGCTTCCACAGCTCGTGCAGCGGTGTTCGGACAAGGAGTAGCCACAGTATCGGCTAATGTTTTGGAAGCGGTCTGTATCGGCACAGCAGAAGCAGGATACTTTCAAATCAATAATGCGAATAATTCTTCCGCTGCTGTCGATGCAACAACCAACGGCACCTCGACCACAAGTTTCGGAATTGTCGGAACGCATAGCGCCATATCAGGCACTGCCGAAGGTGTCCGTGGAGTCACAAATTCGACTACCGTTGGCTCAGGTGCTACTGTTGGAGCCACCGGAGTTCTTGGCTTAGTAACTTCTGCATCTCCTGGATCGTGGTCTGCTGCTGTTCGAGGTATAAACAACAGTACTTCCGGTTCGGGCATCGGAGTTGTCGGATATCAGGGAGGATCCGGTTGGGGCGTTTATGGAGNNCACAAGGCGGTTCCGGAGTTTATGGATTTGCTCCGGCGGGTTCATGGGCAGTCTATAGCGCCGGAAAATTGGAAGTGAGTATCGATAATGCAATAAAACCAACAACCAATACCTGGACTATTGCATCGGATGCACGGTTGAAAAATGTTTTGCGTCCGTTCACTGACGGCTTAGACGTCTTATTGCAGATCAATCCGATCTGGTATCGCTATAATGGACTGGCGGGATTGCCAACGGAAACTGATAATATCGGAATTCTTGCCCAGGATATGAAGCAGATAGCGCCATACACGGTCGGAACTACCAACGTGAAAATGCATCCCGATGATAAAGAACTGACAGAGATCTATACGTATAATTCTCATGCGATCACCTACGTGACGATCAACGCGATCAAAGAGCTGAATCAGAAGATCGCCGATCTCGAGTTACAGATCCAGGCAATGCAGCAAATGCTTCAGGCAAACGGCATTAATCCTGCATCGAGCGGACTGGTTACTCATAGATAGTTTTTATTCATACGTCGGAGAGAGTTAAAAAGATAAGGCGGGTATTTCCCGCCTTATTTTAATTTTATTTGAGATCCCATAAGTCCTTGACGAGACCATTATCTCGATCGTACTGCCCGCTCCGTCGTTGCATCGCTTGAAGCAGAGCCGTCGTCATTTGTTCCGTTCAGGACCACTCTATATAAANNGAATATGTTCCGTTGGCAACGTCATTATTCATTTCATCCCTTCCGTCCCATTGGATAGAATTCAGTCCCGCGCGCTGCTTTGCCGGATCGAGATGAAGTGTGCGGATCTTTCTTCCTGCGACTGTATAGATGACTACTTTCACATCAGCTTGCGAACCGGATTTTAGAATAAAAGTGAACCACGTCATATCTTTGAAAGGATTTGGATAATTCATAACATGGTCCAATCCATTCGTGCCGGAGATGACAAATTCGTCACTGATCGTATCGGCGCGGTTGCCGCTTGCTTCGTTACCCATTGCTGTTAATAGATATCTTCCTGGTTTGAGAGCGGAATCCGGAGTAATGTCGAGAACTGCCTGTACTTGTCCCGATGGCAGCGTAATGAACCGCGTCATAAAAGAGGCAGTGATCTTATTTCCTGTGAAATTTTGTGGTGATGATACTCCGGTAAGACCCTGAAGGACACCGCTGATCGAAGAAGAGTCGGTAACGCGTAACGGACTATTATCGGATAGCCTGATCTCGATCACAACTTTCGATGAGACGTAGTCCCCGCTACTGATATGATTGCCATCGAAAAGCAGATCGAGTTTTGGTTTCGCACTGTCACGCACAACAGTATAAATAGTATTCGCAAAGTTATTGAAAGCAAGCTGTTCATTCAATACTCCCCCGGGATTGACAGTTGCCGTAAGATTTACATTACCTTGGAAACCTGTTGTCGGTATGCTATGGGTAAATGATACCGATGAATGCCCCGGAAAATTCGCGATCGTATCTGTTGCAATAATGGAAGCTTTGCCATGATAAGTTTGAACAAGTTGCACGGGGACTTTTTGAGCGTCAATGCAGGTCACATTTTGGACTTGATATGTTACCAGTACAGGATTTCCTTCGAGGGAAATTTTCGGCAGGACAGTAATGAGGCTATCGTTCGTTGTGAATTCCGGTGCAGGATCATATTCAAGTTCGATCAGATTCAAACGGGGACTGTTTGTCGTTGAAGTATTACGCTGAAAATTTATTCTCACAGCAAGTTTATCGTACGTTAAAGACGAAATTGCTGAGAGATTTGCGCTCGTTCCCGATGAAGCATCTGCGATAAGAACCGTATCGATATTGCCCGTGCTTTTTTGCACACCGAGAACCGTAAATTTTATCGTCGAGCCAGCGCTGATATTTTGCGCATTCCATTTGAGATTTCCATATCCGGTACTAACGGAAGTAAGCGGAGTTTGTGCAACGCCAGATGTACCAAGTGTAATGATCGTATCAAGAATTTTCGCACCCGAAAAGCCAGGATTTCCAAAATTCTCTTTCGCTAAACCAGGTGAAAGACCTTTCTTTCCTATAAGTGCATATGATCCAAAATATTGAACCGCTCCCATACCTTTTAATGAGCCAAGAGATTGTAAAGCAGCTGTAACCGTATCAGCGGCAGAAAAGCTTGGCATGAATCCCTGCCGGTTCGTTAAAACGATGGCTCCTCTGCCGTTTGGAAATCCGGAAACGACATGAGCAAAGTTCACTGCAAGAATACGCAATAGCGAGTCATTATTGTCAGGATTATTGAATTCGAAAACCGAATCAATACCGCTTCCATCACCTGTTAATTCTAATAAGGCGACTCCATTAAAATCCACACCATTGGGATCAGGAGTTATATAGGCAGCCGGTCTTCCGTCAATAAATACTTCTCCGATCGGATTTGGGGGAACGACATTTGTATTCAAACCTCCCTGGGCATCTATTTCATAATGAACGGTATCGTTTGTAGGAATAAAAAGCGCGCCATCTGACTTATCTACTTGCAAACCGGAAACGATGGTAGTACCAAGTTGATCGCCGGTAGAATAAGAGAATTCAGAGCGTGCGCCGGAGGGTTTTGGGGCATCGAGTGAAAAGCTTTGCACTTGCCACGCCGATTGATTGCCATTTTGTAAGGTTATGCGCGAACGCCACCATATCACATTCGAGGAAGGATTGGGCAAAACGCTTCGTGAAAAAGCTTTTTGGAAGAAAAGACCGGAGCCTATCAAACCTGTAAAAATTTTCGGAGAAGTGAACGCAGGAGTAATGTCGAATTGCATTTCGATCGATGTCGTTCCGGAAGGTTTATTAGGCAAAAGCAAGATAAAATTTACCGAATCACTTCTAATATCGCAAAAGAATTTGCTTCCTTCAGGCGGATAGAAAGGCGTTCCCGAAACACCATTGACAAGAAAATTTACGCTGGCTCCATTATCATTTTCATTGGTTTCGGCGAACAGATTATCGTAATCGACAAAGACATCAAGTGTATTCTGGCCGACTGCAAAAGAATCTAAAGAGAAAACAGCACCTGTCGTTGCAATATTTTCAAGAGTCGTGATCGTATCAATAAGAATGACTTGCCTGTTCCCCGGTTGATCATCGGTTATACGTACATGTACGGGACTGGTAATACCATATCCGAAATTATGGATAGTCGCCTTCACAGTAATTTCCGAATCGCTTAAAGAAAAAACAGTGCGCGGAAGGCTATCCTTTCCTAAAAGAAGAATATCCGGCGGAGTAATATTAAACTCGGGTTGCGGGCGAAGATCGAATCCCATCGCTGCGTCGCCTAAGATCGCATATTCATAGAGGGAGTTATGAGGTCCGAAATCCGCTTGTTCAGCATTCGAAGAAGAAAGTAAAATAGATTGAATAAATTTTGCAGTAGTAAAGATTATTGGAATATTGATCTTATGCGCTCCTGTAAATGGCATCCTTGCAAATGAGGAATCGGCTCGCATAAAATTAAATATCTGCGCCGACATATTAAAATCGTAATCAACTTCTCCGAATCCTGTTGTGCCGAATGCCAGAATTGCCCCGGCTTCGGGAACCCGGATAAACGATTCATTCATTGAAATGATATTCGGTTCAGCAAACGCTCCGGTGCGGCACGAAACGGTGATAAGGATAGGATATTCTCCCTGATTGCCCAGTGTACCGACGTCAGGAAATTGCACGTCGGTAATATTCGGGGCGCCATGTCCAAAGAAATAAACCAGCGACTGCCCTGCTCTGAAGGCCGTTTGAATCGCAGCTATTTGCATAATATCAATATTATCGGCAAAATCGACGCGGGGAATAAAAGTTGGATGAATACTAATTGGCGGATTGCCCAAACCTCCATCATCATTCGTGCCGGGAGGAAATACGGTAGAATCTCCGACAAACAAATGTTCATCGAACGCTAAATCTGAAGCTTGTAATCCGGCATCACCGCCGGAAATAAAAAGGAAATTTTTGTTCCAAGCTGCCGGAGCAGATGTCTCGTATTCCACAAGTTTATTCAAGAAATTTTGCGCATCATCAGGGGTTTCTGCAGGAATACGCGAGATGATCATCCGAAATGTGGAAGAATCCTCAAAGGTTGGTGAATCTTCGACCGTGGTAAAAACATAATCGCTTGATGGTACACCGAAGGTCGGGACTAAACTGCGGTGGATCGTTTTTGACTGGTTATCCTGCAGCGGATTATTCAAAATAAATTTAGGATCCCAGGTTCCTTCTCCAAAAAGCGTCACAAAAGAAGGTGGGGCTCCGGCATAAAAATCATAAGCATACTGTAAATACCTTCTGATCGCCCAGGGCTCGTCAGAACCAAAATCAAACGCATTAAAAACTTCATCGGTCGAAACAACTTTTGTCCGCAGCCCGGAGAAATCATGCCTTCTTTTTGCTAAGGTCAGAGCCGTCTGCATGAACATCGGATGAGTAATAATAATATAATCCGCTCCTGTAGTAGAGTCAAGGATAGAAGCAAAAGATCCCGAAGCATTTACAATTCTATCCGGATGTAAAAAGCTCGTCGAAATTGCCGCTGCATATTTGCTTGTATCCGATGCATCATCATTATAAATACTCCCATTTCCGATCAACTTCGAGCCATTCGTAAGATTAAAAAGATGCGGCACCTCCCCAGATGTTTGTAATGAAATACTAAACTGCGGTAAAGTTGGAGCAATAGTAAAAGCCCATTGGCCTTTCGCTATTGCCGTATCGCTACTTGCGGCAAGAGATCCGCCAAAGGAAATTTCATAATAATCAAAATACCACTGGTCGGGATTCCCGTTACCGGGCTTAAAAGCAATCTTAAAAGTATTTGCACCGACCCGTAACTGTGATAAATTAATAGTAAATGAAGTGCGTAATTCATTAAAGTCATTAAAGCTCACATCTGGAAGTTCAACGCCATTAATAGCAATAGTGCCGTCATGGGTAACAGAAGAACTATTACTTGACATACCGCGAAGAAAGATCAGTATTGTCGCAGTTTTCCCGGAAGTATTCACGGGCAAAGCAGAAATATTAAATGTATCGATAACTGTCGTAGTAGAATCTCTCATCTCACTCCAGACAAACCTTTCACCAGGCACCCATTCGAATCGCTGAAGAGTCGAATCTTCTCGGAAGCCTGCATCACCGCCATAATAAAAATTATCCTGCTCGTGATGAAGCGTGATATTCCCTTCTGAAAAATTCTGTGTCGGATTTCCCGGAATAACTTTATCTGTATATCGTTTAGGCGGAGTTTGAAATTTCTGACTATTAGTCAGCCAATAGGCATTCGAATCGGAATCCCAGTTATAATACTCTCCCGGGTAACCTGCAAGCCGTTCTCCGTAATATTCGATGGCATTAATGTTTCCTTTGGAGCTGTCGATCCAGATCGGCACTTCTTTTCCTCTATTGAACATTCGTACTTCCGATTGTTGCCAATTGGTAATTCCGGCTTCGGCTGCAGTCACCCGATATAACCCTGTTCTCGTTGCAGCAAGCTTTATATATGGCGCGACCGGATCGATCCAATTTGTGATCGATTTATCAAATGTCGGCGTAACTCCTGCCGCTTGGATTTTCCCTGTCATATGATTATGGAATCCACTGCGAAAGCGTTCAATATCTGAAGTATTAGCAGCAAGTTTGGAATACAATTGTGCAAAGACAGGATCGGTATTATTTTTAAAAGAAGTGGATGTGATCTGGGATTGAACATCAAACGTAATACCGCAACTGAATTTTTTCTTTGCTTTGATCGTACCGCTGGAAGCAGTAAATTCCACGAGCGGAATCGTTAGCGACACGATACGCATCGTCCTGATTTTTGCGGACGGGGAAAGCAGGACTGATGAAGACTGCGGTGACCGATAGATCTTCGCCGAATATGATCTCTGCTTTTTTACATCCGGTTTCGGCAAAAGAAACGCATTTGTGAATACAGCAAAAGTATTTTGTTGTATGAATGGCGTAATATTTCCCGCGTTTTCGGGAATTGCGATCATGACTGAAAGCGAAGGGATCTCCGGCTCACCAGTTTTGCCGGTTGTAGAATAGGATACTCCGCTGGGTAGTTTATCCATATTGAGATTGCCCCAGAAAGGGTTTCCGAATTGTTTTCCGTCGGAGCCGATGACGACAACTTTTGATTTCTTGAATAACGGTTCGCCTAATTCAATATCGAATACGATTTTTGTTTTATTGCCGCTTGTCGTCGTATGATATTTCAGAAGTTCATGCGCATGAGAAACTCCGAAAATTTTTGTCGGAAGCTTTTTTCTCAACGGCCTTACTACCGGTTTCGCAAAAATGACCACTTTCTGATTTGATTTAAGAATAGGCGCGGAACTGATAGAACGACGTACAGGGACTTGTGCGAAAATGGTGTTCGCAGCAAGGAAAAGGAAACCGGTACTAAAAAGAAAACGTCTAAGGACGTTATAATTCATAGGTTTATTATAAGACACAATATTTGACGTCAATAGAACCGATTCCCGGCGGGAATAATTAATGAGGGACGAAGAATTGACCTTGTCAATCCCCCAATTTTCCTTTAGCTTCTTCGTAATAATTCTGATGCGCAGGATCGAGGTATTCCAGTTTCTGGAAATACAGGTCTTTATTATCTTTGAACCACTTTGCAAAATCCGCAAACTCCGTGTATTTCGATTCGAAAAACGTTTTATAATACACACTTCTATCTATTACTGAGCTCGATCGTTTCAGGGTGACAAGAGTATCTATGACCTTCCCCAATTCAGTACGTGCATCATCTTCTTTTGTTGAAATATTATCGAGCACTTTATAATTATACATCCATGCAATATCACGAAGTGGACGGGTGCCGGCATTCATAACATCTTCAATATATCCGAATCTGGAGAATGCTCCGGATGATGTAATAAGCCGGTCCCATCCCGTAGCATTCGGAACTGCATTAGCGACGAGTGCGATCTGCTGGGCCTGCTGAAAAGCCGCCGAGCCGCTATTGGATTCATAAGAATCGAAATCTAAACCGATAATAATGTAGGCATAATAATCAAGAATGCTTTCGAGGTCGCGATAATTTAATGCATGCTGAAGAACCTGCCCTCGCGTGTAACCGAAAGAAATTTTATCGTCGAGGAACCGCGCCATTACCGTTGACTCCGAACTTTTATACATCGGGCGCTTGCTTTGGATGAAAANNCAGGTATGCCTCGACATCTTGCTTAAATGTATCCCAATTTTTCCGGTCTTCATCGGATAGATTCTGGAGATTGAGATTGACCCTGCACTGAAGTTCCTGAGCAGGAGCGGCTTTGCTAAGGATAAGCAAATGAAGAATGAGGATAATGATACGTTTCATAAATCCGATATAATTGTTTCGTAGTTTTGGGCTTGGTAGCGCAGTGTTATCTGTTGGATGGGCTTTAGTCTGCTGAAAGAACTCCAAGTCCGAATTACTGATAATGCTGCCTTAATAAATACGATAAATTTAAGCAAAAGATTCTACCATTATGGCATGGTTCACGCGTTCGAAGCAAAATATCGACAGCACGGAAAAACGGGACAATGATTCCATTCCAGATGATTTATGGACCAAATGCCCTGATTGTAAGGAAATTCTCTACAAAAAACAATTGGAAGAGAATCTTTTTACATGTCCGAAATGCGAAAAACATTTCCGTATCGGAAGCGGCGAATATTTTGAAATACTATTTGACGAAGGTGCCTACGTCGAGATCGCTGCAAATCTCGTTTCGGAAGATCCCCTTTCCTTTACCGATACGAAAGCTTATCCGCTTCGGATTGCTGAAGCAACGAAGAAAACATCGCTGACCGATGCCATGCGTTTAGCATACGGCAAAACCGAAGACGAACCTGTTGTTATCGGCGCAATGGATTTTTCTTTTGTCGGCGGTTCGATGGGATCGGTC
>PLXB01000314.1 GCA_003151215.1 Ignavibacteriota bacterium | reverse complement strand
GCAATAACAGCGAATCCTGCGCTACCAGCAAATGCGGCAATGGCGGAATGACCGATTGTAATTTATAGGAAGTATCGGTATTCGTAAAGAGAGCTGAAAGGAGATTCAATGCCGTACCGCCAAGGGCAGCGGAATTCTTAAAGACAAATGTTGTGCAGATCTGCTCACCAATCTGCTTTACCGGAAAGACAATGCTATCGGAGCGTGATGAAGTTGGTGGATTAGTAGAAAGTTTCAGCGTTGAAGCAGAACGATCTAAGCGAAGAATGACGGCATTGCCGAGATTATCCACNNCTCCCGGAGTCTGCCAATAAACGCCATCGGGATCATCGATCAGGATCACCGCTCTTAGTCCAGGATCGTTCGTCCCCGTATCCCGTACGCATACATGCCAGCCGGAACAGGTTGTTGTGGTATCAATAGCAAAGGAAGGAGAAATACCTGTGTTTAATTGCATACCTGCAGTAGTTGCAGACTCTGTTTCAAACGTCGTATAATCGCTTTCCGGAGAACCAAAGGGGGAAAGTTGATTCATGCCATAGACATAAATAATAAAGGGATGGCTGGAATGGATATAGTACGAACCTGCTCCGATTTGGTATTGTGCTCCTTTAATTGTAGAATTGCTTGTCACAA
Source organism: Ignavibacteriota bacterium (assembly GCA_003151215.1). The sequence continues at coordinate 5,996 of PLXB01000314.1, read as the reverse complement.
CGTCAAAACTCTTGTAGTTTATCAATGCACTGATATTCTTCTCAGGAAAGCCATCTGTAGAAATCTTGATGTCATTCAAGCTATCGGAAATGACATTAATGAATTGATTATCGGTTATACCGAAAGGATCTTTGGGAAACAATATGGAAAAATTATACGATGTCCTCCACCTCGATCTCGGAACCACGGTCACCATACTTGGTGCTGGAAAGGGAGCAGTAAGGCCCTGGCTGCGCTCATCATATTGCATGACGCTGATCTTATGTCCGTTCGTCGAATAAATATCGACGGGATCAGTGATGTCAAATTTTTCCGGAACAGGCAACGCCAGGCGCGAAGTCTGAAAGGGGTATCCGCCTGATATTCCCGGAACATCCATTTGTACCAGCACAGTAGTACTGTCGTTCGTATAAATACGATAGCTATCGCCATGCCCTTCATTACCCGGCGGTGAAGATTCGGCAAGGGGAATTGAAACATATCCTGCCGAATCCCAATACTCGACGGGCGTCATCTGTTCGATCATGAAATCCCGTCCTTCCATCGTATAAGGATCAACACCTCCAAGATCCGCATCTTCATGTCCGGAAATAACAGCGACAGGCTTTGAAGCGGAGACGATGGAGCCTGAGATATCAGCATCTGCGTCTTTTCCATCCGATCTGACGAGATAGCATTGTCCCTTGTTAAGCTCAATAGAATAAGGGTGAATCGCACCGCTCGCTCCAGAACCTGAGTGGACTCCTACATGTCCGCCTGTTGTCGTTGTTGTAGGAATGATCGTTACTGCAGTGCCGTCTTCTGTTCCTACGATCAGGAACTGACCGCCGGCGTATTCAAATGTTGTGGGATAATCATAACCGCCGAATACCGGATCATACAAAGCTCCTCCGCCGGGATTATCATTATAACTTGCAACGACATAATTTTTCCCGAGACTGAGCGCAGGTATCGCCAAATAGGATCCTCCGCAATTGACCCCTTCGCTAAGGTATTGAACTGCAATCGGATATTTCGAGGTAATATGGCATGATCTGAAAGATGCCTGCTCTACGCTGGTATCCATTCTCATCGAACCGACATCAAGAGAAATTTGCAGGGATTGTTGTGCAGCGATTTTGGAAACGGTTTTATTGATCTCATTACCGGATTGATCATAATAGGAAAGTGCAATTTCGTTATCATAATACGAGCTAATCAAAGCATGAGCCTTAAAAGTACCTGCCGTCTGTCCGACTGCTATATTGTTGTAACTGGGATAGAGCATTCCAAGAAAAAATTCGCGCCCTTCGTTTGAAAGTCCGTAAAGTTCTCTGAGGGCAGTAAAACTGCCCTTCATTCCGATCGGAGCATACGTTGGATTCTCATAGCTGTAGCTTCCCTCGATCTTTACCACGTAGGAAAAGGTATTTCCGGTATGAATAAGCCCAAAGGCGGCAGCACCGGGAGGGATCAGAGTAGAGAGTAGGCTGTATTGACTGAAATCACCTTCCCATTCTATGGTATCACCAACAAAAACACTGAGCGGATCCGGAGAATAGGTAAGGCCATAAACGCCACCGAACTGAATAACATGCAATGTATTAAATGCAGGAGACGAGGATGGAGCAACGAACGAAATCACGCATGAAATGCAGAGTATGGGGATCAAACGAGCTGATAAAAAGATAGAAGGAGTTTTCATCGATAGATCAGTGACAAGTTTAGGAATTAGCAAAGAAGAAAAATCTGATTAAAAATAGGAGAGTTTGAGAGTTCAAGCATATCATGGTTCGAACCACAATTCGCCAACGAGCTTGATACTCTCATTCTCCCACAATCCTTAGAGTGTGGACTTGCACAGTATTATAATGAATTTAGGATTCAAAAGTTGCAGATCCCAGAGATCTTAATGAGAAGAAAGGTTAGTCAGTTATACTCTGAATTATACAAAAAAAAGCTTTGTGAGAACATTTTTTCGCGTTTCAAAATGAATAATGGGTATTCTCCTACTAAATCAACATAATCCCGTTCTACAATTTTCACTAAATTAAGGATCTAAAAAACGAATGACGGACGCATCGGATACGTATGTGGGTCTATATTTTTTTGCTACAAATAGGTTGCTGTCGGGTTATCGTGAAGGATCTCACTTTTTCAATTAGACAAAGAAAATAAGAAAAACATGAAGAGAGCGGATGAACTTTTCGAAGTTATCAAAGCCATGACAACGCAAGAACGACGCACGTTCGAGCAACGATCTTCTTTTTTGAAGAGGGACAAGAAATACTTGAAATTATTTAAAGTATTATCGAGTCTTGAATCCTACGACGAAAAAAAGCTGCGAAGTATCTTAGCCGGTGAACCGATGCTTCGTGCATTGCATGTTGCCAAACATTATCTATTCGAACTTGTTCTTGATTTTCTTGCTACCCGATCTCTTCCTTCTTCCGTCGCGGCTAAATTATCTATTGAAGTAAATAAGATTGAAATACTTTGGGATCGCGGACTTTTCAAGCAATTTAATTTTCGCATGAAAAAGCAAAAGAAGATCGCCGAACGTATCGAATCATTCGATAATCTGCTACGGATCATTGACGGGGAAAGAAAACTGGTAATTAGAAATATTTATACTTCTTCTTCGGACCTCGTTAAAGAACTCTCCCATCAGCAAAAAGCAATATTTACCCAGCTTATGCGCCAGAATGAGTATAAAGAATTGGATGATATTTCCAAAATTGATTTTGCGATACTCGGCCCGCCGCGTGATAAATCCGCAGCTCAGAAAATAAAAAAATTTCTTTCTCAGGCTCTTTTAATGGATTATTCCATGGCAACAACCTTCCTGGCAAAAGAATATTATCATATCGTACGCGGAAGATGCCATTACCGGCTCAGGAATTTGCCGGAGGCCAAACGAAATGCAACTGCCGCTGTTTCCTTATTTGAAGACTATCCCGAATGGAAAACAATTGCTCCATTTGAACACCTTTCGGCGCTGACGTGGCTCTATATCAGCTTGTATTCCCTTGAGGAATATTCAGAAGCCGAAAAGACACTTAAAGTATTACAAGGAATTCCTGAGTATAATCCCTATTTTGGAGCATATGCTTTTCAACTCATCAGTTCATACGAAGTTCATTTGATCGTACAAAAAAAAGAAGTGTCCGAACTGAAAGAATTTATCTTGAGAACAAGAAGCCAGATAAAAAAATATAGTCATTTTATTGACCATGTGAGAATGAGCGTATTGAACTTTGGTCTATCCTATGCGCACTTTGCCTTGGGAGATTACGAAAAGGCATTAGTGTATCTCAATGAGATCTTCAATGAATTTGGACACGAATCCATCTCTGATTTCCCGAGTGCGCTTCGGCTCTATAATCTCGTTCTTCACTATGAACTCGGGCATAAGGAATATATCCGTTATGCAAGTAGGTCAACTTCCCAATATCTCAGGCGCCGGAAACAACTTTCAAAAGGAGAAAAAGCGGTTATTATATTATTGAAGGCGCTTTCTTCAGCCTCTTCCGCAGAAAAAAAGCTCGAATCCTTAAAATCGTTTTGTGAGTATGCGACAAGGCTTTCGAACAATCCTATGGAAGCCAACTTTACCCAATTATTCGATATTATTAGTTGGGCGGAAGATAAAAAGAAGGCTAATGAAAAAAAGATGAAAGAAAAGTAGGTAAGGCAGAAATCAATTCTACGGAAACACTATACTCTATTCTGGCACTTGTGATTCTGATTTCGCCGTAAAATCTTCTTGATGGTTCATTCCGATTACATTATTCGCCGTATGTAATCTATGCTATTTTTTGTTCGACCACTGCAGAATAGACACGGAGAAGTCCACCCCATCCCTCTTCGCCTCCAACGGAGTTCTTTACCGCTTCCCATTTGTCCCCATAGCGGTCGAGATACCTACGCCGAAGAATAACGTGGGTCCGGTTCGGGCTTTGTTCTTCGAACGTTATTTCCAACTCTGTCGAGAAGTTTGGATCATACTGCCAGTCGGAAGTAAGGTGCCATGCCAACAGAATCCGCTGCGGAGGTTCCCATATGAGAACCGTCCCCAGTCACACTCGGAGCCATCCACACCTTTTTCGTACCATCGCCCTCCTAATTTCTGTTCGAGAACTGCCTCCTTCATTTCCGCTTTGCTGATGCGATGCATTCGCGGCCACCAGCGGTCGAAGCCAGCAGTGAATGCACGAAAAGCCTTTTCCCGAGGTGCTTCGACCGTAATTTCTTTTTGAAGAGTGTATTTGTCTATCATGATTGTGTTCACAAAGGCGGTTCATACCTTGATGAAAAGTTTGTTCAATGCGATAGAATGATTGCCGCTCGATTTGCTCTTCCGTTCATTTGCACGATGCACTCATATATTCCCGGCGTATTAGTCCCGGAGTCCCATACGAAGGAATGCTCGCCCGCATCCAGCACGCCATCGAAAAGCTTCGCAACTGGATTGCCGAGGAGATTCACTATAGTGACCTGTCCAGGCCCGCGTTTGTTTGATGAAAAGCTAATTGTTATCGATTGAGAAAAAGGGTTCGGATACACATCAATTGTGCCATCGTTTTTTGTAGGCACGGATCCTACTCCTGCAGATGGCTCCCCGTCTGCTGCTTTAATCAGCTGATTGGCTGTCCGGTCGTAGCAATAGCCAAGCAGTCGAAATCCGGAACCCACGGTATTGAGTTGGAGCTTGATCCATCCATAATGCCATGAGCCGCTTTTATTGACACGAACCCCCAGATAATGGGGTGAGCCTTTCCATGTCGAATCCAGTCCCAACGCCGAACTACCAGATCCGGAGGCCGATGTCACCCATTGCATGGTATTCGTGGCAGCAATCGTTTGACTGGTATCAAACGCAACGGGACTTCCGCTTACCGTATCGATACACACCTCATCGACAGTTTGTGTACTATAAGCTTCTTCGTCCCAATAGTCTTTTTGGGGATGAAAGTCTTTTAAATAGAAATCAGATGTCCCTCCGGAAAGGGGGATGTCAACCCGTGCGAATACTTGGACTGTATCCGCTGAGACCAAAATGTTGAGTTTGGTGTAGGTCAATTGAGCATTTATTGTAGATGAATAAACTAAACCGGAGAAGGTAAAGAGCACCAATCTGCGAACGAGAGTATTCATATAAGTACTATTGAATTGATTTGAAGTATAAGAGACGAGTTTTCAGAAGCTATTCCCTGCGTCCCGTTCAATTTGTTTGACTTGTGTTGTTGTTAGTGAATGCAATTCCTCCCCTCCTATCGAAGAATAGTCATGGCGCGACGAACAGTGCCTAAGTCAGATTCAAGATTCAGGTAATAGACCCCATTGGAAAGATGAGAAGCAACGAAAACAAAAGTGTGCTCTCCAGCTTCGACCCTTCCCTCGAAGAGACTTGTAATGCTCTGCCCGGTAATGTTCGTGACGTAAAGTTTGGTATAAGCTGATGATGCTAATACAGGTCCTATGTACATTTAAAAAACCCCCGTGAGGATGCATAAGTTGTATCGGAAAATTATATCTACGTAATTTGAATTCTACAAAAGAAAGATCTCTGAAACCTTATTATATGCGATCCATTTGGAATTAAAGACCTTCTTCTGCTATATTGATAAAATTCTATTCTACATTTCCTCTTCAATTATGAATTAAAATAAGAACGGTTCATCGNNAAGCAGAATCAAATGCCTCATGTCAGAGATCACTTACGGCGAACAATTTAAGCGAAATGAAATATCTTTGCTGGAAGCAGAGCAACTTCTGCTCAAGTCGCTTGCGACATAGACATCCCATTAAACTGAATCTACGCACAATACTCTTCTGATCTCTATCAACGCATTAAAATCATCTGCAGCTTCTCGACTTGCCCATTCATCCGGACAAGACACCCATACATCCCATCAGGTACGACTGGATTCCTCCATGCGAAGCTATGCTCTCCTACCTCAAGCTCACCTGAAAAGAGACGCGTTACTACTTCGCCCAGCAGATTCACAACCGAA
>PLXB01000067.1 GCA_003151215.1 Ignavibacteriota bacterium | reverse complement strand
ACGAATAAATATTCTTTATACAGTTTTCGAATATTATGCAGTCGTTTATCGGTTAGTCGTTTGCGGATTTCGTTTTCTATCTCCTTTTGCAATTGCCGAAAATAGAGTTTAACCGTTTTGTCAATAGTCGCTGTATACCTTAACTCAGCTTCGGAGTCAAAGGAATATTTTGATCTTAGTAAATCCCCCGCAATTCTTTTGGCAGGAGGGATATTGCTTCTCCTTTTCTTTTGAAGCAGTTTCGTTATATTCTTAAATTCAGCGGCAGAGGAGTCTTTTGCAATCAGTGTAAGAGACTGCAACGTAACATCAATATCGCGAATCTTTCCTACAGCTTTAAAAATTGTTGCCATAGGGGCAAAATGTTTATCGAAATCAAAATTGCTGAATGTAAGAAGATGAAACAAGGCCCGTATTTTTTTGATGACGATGCGAAGTTCGTGGATGGTGTCGGCATCTGTGCTATGTAGAATACGATTCAAATATCGGCGATATTCTCTCCAAAGTTTGTCGTAATATTTCACCAGTGAATCCATAATATTGTAACAATGAACCTTTTTCTTTATTTCCTTTAAGCCCTCAATCGGAAGAATAAAGTTAGACTTTTTCCCCATGCTTCGTGTTCACACCGCCTATGAATTCCATCGGCATAATCGGCGGCGGTATTACCGGGCTTACGGCAGCATATCGCTTGAAGCAGCTCGGAGCAAATGTTTCGCTTTACGAAGCATCACCACGAGTCGGCGGGGCAGTGCAAAGCGCCTGCCATGACGGATATCTTGCTGAGTTCGGTCCGAATACGCTCCTTGAAACTTCACCGGTTATTTCTGCACTTATAGCTGATCTCGGTATAGAAAGGCATAAGATCTATGCCGACGAGAAAGCCAAAAACCGCTATGTCGTTCGGGGCGGAAAGCCTATACCTTTACCCTCCAACCCTCCTGCTTTCATATCCTCACCTTTGTTTTCAATGATGGCGAAACTTCGGCTTCTCCGTGAACCTTTTATTACAAAGGCTTCCGAGGATAAAGAGGAAAGTGTTGCCGAATTTGTCCGCCGCAGGCTCGGAGTTGAATTTCTCGATTATGCGATCGATCCGTTCGTTTCCGGAGTATATGCCGGAGATCCGGAAAAACTATCGATCGTTCATGCCTTTGCAAAACTTTATGCATTGGAACAGAAATATGGCTCGCTTATAAAAGGGCAAATAAAAGGAAAGCGCGAGCGTAGTAAAAGTGGGGAAGTCGCAAAAGACCGGGCAAGGATGTTTTCACTTGACGAAGGTTTGCAGGTTATTATCGATAAACTTTTTCATAAACTTGAAGAAGAGATTAAGCTGAACACTCCGGTCAACCGCATTGAAAAAAACTCCGAAGGCTGGAATATTTATTATAATGATAGCGGCACAGAGTATATCAATACACATTCCGCACTTATCCTCACGGCTCCGGCCTATAAACTTGCAGAGCTACAACATAATATCGAAGGCGCTGATCTTTCTCCACTCAGAGAAATCTCCTATCCACCTGTAACGAGTATTGCGCTGGGATTCAGAAGATCTGATGTTGCGCATCCGCTGGATGGATTCGGCATGCTGATTCCCAAGAAGGAAAAATTCCATATTCTCGGGACGCTTTTTTCTTCAACTCTTTTTCCGGGACGTGCGCCGAAAGATCATGTGCTCCTTACAACCTACATCGGAGGAGCCAGGCAGCCGGATCTCGGCGCGGCTAATGAAAATGAACAGATCGAGCTTGTCCTTAAAGATCTTCGCACCTTACTGGGGGTTCACGGTGAGCCCACTTTCATTCATCGTGCATATTTCCCGAAAGCCATTCCACAATATAATATCGGATACGGAAAATATAAACAGATCATGAATTCCTTTGAAGCGAAAGCTCCGGGCTTGCATTTCGCCGGAAATTTTCGCAATGGCATTTCACTTTCCGATTGTATCATGAACGGCGAAACGGTTGCCGGAAAAATTGCAGCATCCAATCAGTAATTGACCAATCTGTTCTAACGATCAGAAGGTATTTCCAAGATGTCACAAGATTTGGATTCGGGGCGTTATTGTTGTACTTTTGTAACGATTGTTTTCACTAAATTCTTAAAAAAACTTATGAAACTACTCAAAACGGCATCATTTGTTACGGCTTTTGCCGTAATCGCTCTTTTTTCAGCGAAGAGCTTTGCAGCAGTCAATGCCTATTTATACATTCAAGATGCGAAAGGCCAGATCACCAAGGTTCCGGTAAGCAACGACGGCTCGTTCACTTCACCGAAACTCGCTTCCGGACCGTACACATTACGATTTGGCATCGGCCGCGGCATCAGCTCTTCGACAGGTGCCAGCGCCGATAAATACAGCACTTCATCCGGAGGAGATAACCCTACCGAATCGCGCGCTCTTAATTTCACAAAGATCACGGTCACCTACGACATTGTATCTCCCCGCGATGCGGCAACAGGCCTGGCAACCGGTAAGCGTATGCATAAACCTTTTGTTATCACGAAGGAAGTGGATAAATCATCGCCTTCATTGAAGAACACCGGAACCGAAGCCTTCACAATGAACTTCGGAAAAATTATCATCGATATGGCTAACGACGGCATCAGCGGCAAGATCGTTATGACAAATACGAACGGTAATAAAACCGGTATCGACGATTGGTCGAAATAATCCCGAATTGATATTCTACGAAAAAGCCGTCTCATTTTGAGGCGGTTTTTTTTATTCCTTCTTTTCATTTACCGCCATTTCCTGCTGAAGCCCCTGTAAGTTCTTTATTTTTCAAATGCTTAACATTTCGCGCACAGCATCTTTCCTCTCATTTCTTGCAGCAATTTTATCCGGCAAGTACATTGCTTTTTCGCTTTCCATCATCCCGACTACCCTATCGAACATCTCCCTGAAGCTTTCGCCGGGAAGCTGCGCTTTGCCGTGGATTTTTTCGTATTCATTCACGAGGGCTCTGTTCTTATTCGACATCGGATAATGCTTCGCTTTGGCAGTTGGTTTTGCCGGCTCATTATCATTGATAATTCCGGTGGCATTGACTCTTAGTCTGTTAAGGGAATTTTCTTCGTTGAGATCAACAAGGACTTCAGTCCGTTCGGGAATTTCCTTACTTTCCCCCTTTAACGGATTAAAGACCTTCCTACCGGACTCCGTCTCTCCCTTTGATTCGTAATTCGTAATTCCTAATTCGTCATTTTCCCCGACTATCTCTATCTCCTCCGCCACCGCTGCCAATTTCCCGACTCCTCCGCCGCGCTGGATCTTGCCGGGCTTGGGAAGTGATTTCCGCATTTCGCTGAAGATAATGATATTCAGATCATATCGCGCCAGCCATTCCATGACGGTGAAGATCAGCTCTTCTTTGCGGCGATAATCCTTCGAGGCGAAATCGAGCGAATTGATGATCAGAGTCTTCGCCTTCATTTTCTCTATCTGCTCTTCGACATAGTACCTGCTGCCGGAAAGCAATCCCGGCTCGATGGTGATAAAGCCGAGGCGCAGATTCTTCTTATCGGATGAAAATGCAGGATCGATGCCGCTGCGAATCGTCATGCCAAGCTTCCGCGACGGCTGAACCGTATTCAGATAGAGCACCGGTCCGGTCCGCGGATCGCGCGCCAAAGCCGCCGCTGTCATAAGCGACGCCGTAATATTGCTGCCCGTTTCCTCTCCCATGCATAAAGTGATCTTACCCCGTCCGCAAAGATTTCCAAATTCTGACTTCTGATTTTTTACTTCTGACTTATTCATGATGTGTTTCTCCTTGAAATGTGGAAAAATTATATACTTTGGTAGGTGCCCATAAGAGCACCAACCAATATACAATATATTTTTTCTATTTGCAAGGTGCCTATTAAAAAAAAATTGAAAAATAATCGTGCCAAACCCCATGAATCACTGTCGAATTAAATCCCGAAGGCCAGTAGGACGGACACTCTTCTCCGTTCAGTGACAGCCATACATGTTATTCTTCATTCTCCACTCTACATTCCCCTTTCCTCCTCGAAAAGATCCGCAAAACGAAACATTGGAAGCAAGCCTGGGCGCGAAGGAAGCGGTGGGTGGAAAGTCATAAAAAATGAACTGCTCCCTTTCCCCTTTTCTTCATTCCCCCATTCCGCACTCATTTCCTATTGGATTTGGTTTGTATAGCATGACTATTTTGCGCTCTTCTATACTCCTGCTTCTTCTGGCATGGGTCACATCCACCGGATCGGCGCAGATACATGTCGGACCGGGACAACCTTATCCCGATATTGGCGCGGCGGCACATGCCCGCATCGTGCATCCGGGCGATACGATATTCGTTCATGCAGGGACATACGATAAAGCGCAATATGTTATCGACAGCCTCATCGGAACGCCCGATAAATGGTTAACGGTCATGCCGTTCGCTCATGATTCCGTTTCGATACACGAGCAATATACGGTTCAAGCGGCGCAATATCTTAAAGTATCGGGACTGCATTTCTATGGCGATGACCGCGCCGATAGCGCGAAGGTATATCACCTGCTTTTTTTCGATTATCAATATATCTGTTTCACTTCCAATCACGATATTATTATCGAGGGCTGCACCTTCTCCAATCTGAATAATACCGGAAAAGCAAGCAGCGGCGCCTGCTTAAAGATAGACGGAACAGAAAATTTTCTGGTCTCAAATTGCATCTTCCGTGACGGTGAGAACATCACCGATGGCATTAGTTTGAATGCCGACCGAAAGGGCATCATCAGCCATTGCACCTTTGAAAATATGCCCGGCGACGGCTCGCACTGCAAAGGCGGAGCAAAAAATGTTACCTACGAATATAATCTCTTTCGCAATTGCATTGCCGACGGTCTCGATATTGGCGGCGATACCGGTCCGCAGTTCTTTTGCCCGCTTGGCGCGACATGGGAAGCCGATAGCATCAAAGTATATGCGAATATTTTCATCGGAGGTCTGACCGGGATCAGGCTCAGCTCCTGTCATCACGCCTTCATCTTTAACAACACCTGTTTTAAAACGACTGATTTTGCTTTTCGCTCGCTGAACACGAGTTCCAATGGCATCACCCTCGATAGCAATTACATCTATAATAATATCTTCACCACGTACAGCCCCTACGGCATCTATATGAATGCATCGAATGGCTTCAATTTCAATACGGAGTTTTTCAGGAATAATCTCTTTCATGATTATAAGAATGCCGATCCTGTGGTGATCAGTTGGTCGGAATTACCGGGAGTGAATGTCTCAGGATCAGTTATCGGCGATCCGAAGTTTGCAGATACTATGAATGCGAATTTTTCGCTCACTTCAGGAAGTCCGGCTATAGGCACGGNNATTACCGCGGAATGCCCTACTTATTGGATAATCGCTCTATCGGCGCATTCGAGTTTCAGACTTCCGGCGTTGCCGAAGCTCCGCATTGCGATAATTTCAGCATCTCGCCAAATCCTTGCAATAATCGATTGATGGTAATATGCAAAACATCTGAGCCGCATTCAGAGATACTAGTCCTCGATATTTTGGGAAGAGTAGTCCTGCGCATCCCACTTCCTCAAGGCATTGCAGGGCAGATGCTGGTTAACACAGAATCTCTCGCGGATGGCGAGTACACGCTGCTTATTCGCTCAGTGAGAGGGGCTTTGCTCGGGCACGGAAGTTTTTTAAAGATCAAGTAGAGGAAGCCCCCTTTAACACCCAGCAAGCCGGATTATTTTGTCATCATGACTTTCACAATGCTTCTCTGACTTGTCGGTGTCGGCATTTTTGAGACGAATACCTCGGAATTCTCAGATAACCTGCAGCCATACCAGGGGTAATGATTTACTCCATGAAGATCGAGGATCGGCTCTCCGTATTCATCCAAATCCATTCCGGCAACCGGTGGATTCAGGCGAGCGCCGGTCTTCATATCAAATTCATCACAGCGATAAAATCCTTTTTTGTGAAATAGGCGCAGCGTTTTCCGTGATGTTATGGATGAAGTAGAGCCAATAGTCATTAAAAAAAATCTGTATTCTTCCTGCTCATAATCTTTCACACCTTCCATCCAAGCAGGCGTACACGAAAGAGTATAGCCGCTCAGAAGGATATTACCGAAATAATCAAAAGCCATATTGTTTCTTGTAAATCCACCGGATTCCTGAATCAGCAGTATTACTCTGTCCAGACTTTCATCCACAATTATTCTATCTATATCAGGATCTTCAAATTTATCTTCATTAAAAAATCTCTTTGAAATAGTATCTCCGATAAATATGCTGCTGCCTGCAATGCTATTTGAAGAAAAATCAAAACGAGAAAGAGAGAGAATATTTCCCGCAACCTGATGCTTAATACCATTCCAATATTTTTCGACCGGAGTAAGTAACGCTGCGACATAAACTTTATTTATTCCGGCAGCGGTAATGCCGATTCTTTCCTGATGCGCCATTTCTCTTTGGTCTTGCGGATGCATATTTCGCAATATTTTTACATTCCCATCTCCAAGCACGGCAAACTCCTTAACCATTATCATGTCGCCGTCTTCATGGACAGTAGTGAAGTAGATATTTCCCGAATTATCAATGGCATATCCTTTCGTGATTCCCGAATCTCCCGGTGTCAGCAGCTTGATCTTCGCATTTTTGAGGACCGCAAGATTTCTGTCGAGGATAAGAATATTTGCACTAACATCGCTTTTGTGAATTTTCTCAACGGCATCTTTGCCTACTGTTAACAAAAGAAGTTTTGAGGAATCAGGCGAAAATTCGGCCTTAAAGAGATTATGATTATCATTATAACTAATACCGAAGACGCCGCCATGATATCGTATTCCGTAAATACCTCCGCCATTAGGCTCCAAAGGTCCGTTGGCATATTCTTCGGGAGCTGCCTGAATGAGCTCGTGAACATCACCGGCGCTTCCGTTCTTTACGTCGATCATCCTCGCCCGATAATACACAGAATCATGTGAACGGATATTTGTAAAAAGTACCAGATTCCCCGAGCTGATAAAAAGTGAATTATAATCGACTTCTTCATTTTTTGACATCGCGACCGATGCACGCCAGAGAAGGTCAACCGAATCAGCAGAATAGGCTGCTAAGCGAACGCTATCAGCATCTTCGAGATGAGATACTATGATGAATGATTGAGATGAAACAGCGACCATTTTTCCATCAGCAGTTGACTCCGGATTTTCAAAGGGATAGGCAACAGCTTTGAAGGTACCTTTAGCAGCATGAATTGTGCCGCCACCGCCGCTGCCGCAGGAATTCAATGCAAATAAGAAAAGAAAAGACGAAGAAATAAGTATGAGGTTCTTCATTTTCTAAAAAATATTTTGAAATTACGGTGGCAAATATACGAAATGTATCTGAGATCGCCCATATATTTTAAGAGAAATATATTACCTTCCGTAAGGAGATTCCCTTACAGAAACTCGTAAATAAAGTAACTTTCGGATATTTTCCACTCGCCCGAAGAATTAACCAATGCCCTGCGCACACTCATCCGCGCCTCGCCACTAAAATCCCGCGGAAGAACGAACGCAGCATAAGCACGTACCCGCTTTCTCTTCTCCAATTTTACATTTTACATTTTGAATTTTACATTCTCCTCGCCTCCCGCTTTGCTCGACAGCCGAAGCTTTTTAAAGACCAGTGTATAAGGAATTTAGAACACAAGTCTATACGTTTCCACCTGAGTATTAAAACAAATTCCTTTATGAATACAAAAACAGACGAATTACATAATTTACTCGCGGCAGCACACAGCCGCACCGATGAGTTAAGAGATTTCGTCGAACTTGTTCATGCAGGCTTTGGATACGCAAATTCTGCAGTAAGAGTTATAGAAACAATAAGGAAATTTCGCACTCTACAGCTAGATGATCGTACCCTAAAAAATCCTTATGCAGATGATAACTTATTTGAAGAAGGTAAGAAGAAAGCAAAGCGAATTCAAACTTTTGCAGAAAATCAAGAAAAAACAAATTTCTCTTATCTTTATTCAATAGCAATCATTAGACTTTGGAGCATCGCGGAGGTTATGATAGACGAACTAGTTCTCTCGGAATTACAAAATCGACATTCTGTCCATGACCTAGATAAGCTCATGTTATTAAAAGGTCCAATTTTTGAGTTTATGCTTGCCACTGAAAGTGAGAAAATGGATTTCTTAATGATAGCATATCAAAGAAAGCCTTAAAAGTGAGCCTAAAATCGGAATTTCAAAGTTTGAAAGTCTATTAAAGCCATTAGGGTTAACATCCACTACTCCTCAGGAAATTCGAAAAGGATTTCTGGAATTTTCTCAAGTACGGAATCTAATAGTACACAAAGATACTATCGTTGATAAGGCATTTCAAGACATGTGTCCTTGGATTCAAACAGTGCTTGGTGACAAGCTTTCTGTTAGTCAAGAGGATTTTAAATTTTACTCAATTCTTGTTGATTGGTATTACATCGAATTATCTATGCGCATTGATAGTCGCCGGAAATTCGAACCTGAGAAGGAATATATCGAAGTACAACAATTGCTATTTGAAAGTATCGTTCAATCAAAGAAAACAAATCAATTAATCAATGCCTAAGAAAGGAACACGCTCATGAATTATTACGCCGGATTAAAACTCTACTGCACCGATAAGAATCATCCGTACTACACCAAGCGAGTTGAGGTGGCTTCGCCATATAAGGAATTGAAAGACGGTACTCCCATTCTCTGCGATCCGATCACGGGGAAGATAGTTGAACTGAAGGAAGACCAGATAAGCCTGTATCCCCCGGACGAAAGGGATTAGGTGGGCAGGAATGTAAAATTAAAAATGTAAAATGTAAAATTGGAGAGGGGCGGGGTTTAGTCCTGAAAGGACGGCGTACCCATAGCCCAGGGCGAAGCCCTGGGTAATAGAATTAAAAAAATATTAGCCCTGAAAGGGCGGAGTACAACGCCCCATTCGCATTCGCTCAGGGCAGGCTCTTTCAGGGCTTGGAAAATTTTTGTATTTGCTAACCCAGGGTTGTGTTTCGCTTCACCCTGGGCTATGGACACTTCGCCCTTTCAGGGCTTTCGTTTTCGTGCCGATCATTTCCCGGCATTTCATGCCGGGCTATGGGTACATCGTCCCTTCGGGGCTGAGGGGTTCGCTCCCTCGTTTCCCCATCCGGAAAACGGGAAAGAGGCTTTGAAACATTTCCAAAATTTTTCCGTACAATACATTTGAAAGCCAACCAAAGATGCCGAGACCTTCGGCGAAAAGCAAAACCCAGAACTAAGATTTCTCAATAGGCACCTATGTAGGCTGTTTTCCCAAAAAAAATAATTGGCGATAGGCACCTATGTTTTGGGCAATTCCGAAAAAAAGTTTGGATGGGCACCTTGACAAACGACTTAAAATTTCGTATATTTGTATTCAGAAATTCGTTTCGTACCTCATACTCACCGAATTTTTACTGCTATTTCTGTCCTTGTTCCGCGTAAGGCATCCTGCCCCGGAATAATCTCAAGAATCCTACATAAAGTTTTTCCGATGTGAAAGCAATCGTCATTCTGCTATTTCAAACTGCAAAGGTAATAGGCCACCGGCGCGGGTTTAAAAACAGGCATGGGTCAGTATGAATAATGAGGCTCATGCCAAGGAATAAGTATGGACGGGCAGGTGATGACCATCATGTTGGAATAAAAAAAGACTCTGATCCGCTGCGGCATTGGCGTAGCAGCATGCGGCAGCGGCAGAGTATTTATAAGAATCAACTGCTACACTGCTATACTGCTCTACTGCTATACTGCTACACTGCTACACTGCTACACTGCTCTACTGCTCTGCTGCGCGGGCTAAAGCCCTGCGGCTACCAAAGTCAAACTCGTTACTCGTCACTATTCCATTTTGCGAAGCACTTAACCGTGAGCGCGTGAAATGTTAGTTCATTGAAAATTAATAACTTGCAAGGGCTTCAGCGAGAATGGGCACCTTCAAAATGGCAGAGGGAGTAAAGCCTTCTCAGCTTTTGTTTGCCTTGCTATGAATATCGTTTTTTCCGTTATTTTGCTGGTCGGAGCGCTGTACTTTGTTTGGTGGGGCTATAAGCACCTGCTCAGGCGGGAAAGCGATCCGGATGGCGATTCGCTCGAAGGCGTTGCCTGTCATTTATGCGGCTTGGGATTTCCGCGCGAGCAGGTCGTCGTCGTCGAAAAAAAAGCGGGCTTCGAAAATTATTTCTGCGGCTCATGTATTTCGAAACTTGCTGCAGATTATAATGAACTTGTGCGCGAAGGCTTAGCGCCGCCGGTTTTTACCGATCATGTTCTCAACGGAGATGACGGAGTGGTGGCGCGAGGCAGGTTTTAGGTGTCAGGTGTCAGGGAAGAGTATAGTCCTGACACCTAACACCTGAAACCTGGCACCTATTATCAGAATGAGAAAATTTTTAACTCAAAAGAAATTGCCTAAGATTAGAAATATCGACCTCGGCGAACGCCCGCTGCTCCTTGCTCCGATGGAGGATGTGACGGATGTTTCCTTCCGCATTATTGCTAAGCGGATGGGAGCCGATGCTGTCTATACGGAATTCATTTCCAGCGAGGCAATCATTCGTCAGGCGGCGAAATCATTGAAGAAGATGGCAATGCTTGAAGAAGAGCGGCCGCTTGCGATTCAAATTTTTGGCGGCAAACCGGATGTGATGCGAGAAGCAGCGCAGATATCCGAAGCTGCCGGTCCGGATTTCATTGATATTAATTGCGGCTGCTGGGTGAAAAATGTTGCAGGAAAAGGTGCAGGAGCGGCGCTCTTAAAAGATCTTCCGCGCATGGAAGCAATGGTCAGAGCAACGGTCGATGCCGTGAAAATCCCCGTTACGGTCAAAACGCGCATCGGATGGGATCATGATTCGATCAATATTTTAGATGTCGCGCCGATGATCGAGCAAGCCGGAGCTTCGGCGCTGACCATTCATTGCCGAACCCGTTCGCAAGGACATAACGGACCTGCAGATTGGAGCTTGATTCCGAATTTCTAAGTGCTCGTTTCGATCCCGTTTTTTGTCATTGTAGATTTGTACTCGCCGGAAGCGGCACTCAGGGCATTCAATGAAACCGGCTGCGATGGCGTGATGATCGCCCGCGCTGCGATCAGCAATCCCTTTATCTTCCGCGAAGTCAAAGAATATTTTGCAACAGGTTCTTATACTCCTGCATCGCTCGATGAACGCGTCGAGCTATGCCTGAATCATCTGCGTCATTCACTCGAATTGCATTCCGAACGCTTCGGAATTCCTGCGTTCAGAAAATATTACCTCGGCTATTTCAAAGGAATTTTCGGCGCCGCAAAACTTCGCGCTGAATTAATGACAATGGATTCATATTTGCAGGTGGAAGAAAGATTATATAAATTTGCGGAGGGTTTTATACAAGAGGGCTTAGTGCTTAGTGCTTAATTCTTTATTCGGGCAAAGAATCATTATTTCGCAACTACTATTTTTCTTGTGACAGGAATTCCCGTATCTCCGCTAATACGTAAGTAATAACTTCCCGTTGATAGATCCGAAAGATCTATTTGGAAAGAATTCCCGCCGATCCATCCACTCCTACGCTGATTACCGAGTGCATCAAAGATCTCATACTGGAGCCGCAAACCATTGTTCTTTAATACAACATTTACGCTATTCCGTGCGGGATTGGGAATAATGGAAGTGATCGAATACGCTGCACCGTATTTTAACATCTTTGATAAAGAAGAATCTCCGCATTGTGCTGCAAGCGAAAAATGGATCAAGCTATTAGATTGAATACTTTGACATGGTGAGGAATGCGAATCGCCTGCGAAGGAAATATCAGATTCTAACGAATCAGAGACATAGACTTCACATCTGAGTTTACCCAATACCGTTTCTCCGGTAAAGGCAAAGCCTGAAGGAAAATACAGAGTGAATGCCGCATTTGTTCTTGTCACCGTAACCGGACCTGCCTTGATTCCTATCGGAGATGGAGTAAAAATATACGGTGTGATGAGATCGGTATTTAATATGTAGTTCAGATTAATAGAATCCATACCAAGCTTTACCGGATTTGAAGAAGCATTATTGATATAAAGCGGGATATCCAGAGTATCGAATGCTCTTCCGGAGATCGCAGAAGTTCTGAGATAGATACTCGTACCCGATGCTGATGTCGTTGCCAAAGTAAAGGTAAAACTTGTATCGATCGTCTCGTATTCGTCATTAATAAAATGCGGATGAACGGTAATATTTCTGATCCCGACAGATGATCCGATAACAGTAAGGATCAGGGTATCAGGAATATTGTCACAGAATAGATGATGTTTGAGAAGTGTGGAGAATTCCGAAGAATCCAACCCATCGATCGTGATGCCTTCAAGATGTGCGAAGTTACAGGAAATATTTTGAAACGGTATGGTGACAAATCCGGTATCGCATTCTTTCAGATTCAGCGTATCACCAGGACCTGAGGATAAGGAATGCGCCATCGTAATTTGAGATACGAATTGTGCGGATGAAAGTGTGCCGTCTCCGCCGGTCGTTGTTTTCCATAAATTCCCGTTGTTGGCGAATTGTACGTAATCGCCGGCATAGACTACTGCTCCGCCGCTGACAATAGAGAGGTTATGAAAATCTTCATCGTCGAGTTCGGTAAAATCAGGACCGCTGACTGATGACCAATCTATTCCACGATCGCTTGAGCGATAGAGCCCCAACACCGGTGTTGCATTGGAAACATATTGTACGCAGTTATTACCGGAAACCCATGCGCCGATCTCGATAGGATGATAAAGATTATTCCAATGTGCTCCGAAATCTGACGAAGAAGCGATCTGATAAACATCGCTGTTGGGGTTCTGCTTAAAAGAAATAAATGTGCGGAGCAGATCATTACAATGAGGAAAACTGAATAAACCCATGGTGTAGGTCTGATTCAAAATATCCATTGTCGTCGTTGACCAATTTTTTCCGTTATCGGTAGAAAAAACAAATTCCATATTATTTTGATTAAGGATATTTTCGGCAAATAGTGTCCCGTCTTTATTTCCAAAAATATACGGTGTCATGGGTTTCATTTGAAAAGGAAACCGAACAGCAACAGTGTAAATAGTTGATTGAATAATAGTATCCCATGTTGCACCATCATCATGTGTTGCGATGAGCGGACCCCAATTCTCGCTGTTGAGATTTATCATTGAGAAAGCAAAAGCGAATACCGTATTGCCGAAAGCATAGACAGAATTGAAGGAAAGGTTATTAGGAAAGATACTTTTCCAGGAATTACCATTATCGGTTGTTTCATATACTCCGGCAGAAGTTGCAGCATAGCCTCGATTCAGATCGGTGAAATACAGTTGATTTATGAGAATATTTGCGTCATCAAAAAAGCGTAGAGTTTGCCAGCTTGCTCCTCCATTCGTTGTTCTTCGCAAATTTGATTGTACTCTTAACGGACTTACATCAAATATGAAACCGATATTTTCATTGAGAAAATAAGGCCCTATCTGATGATACACAGCAGGCAGAGGAATTTGAGTCCAAAAGGGTGGTTGGGAATTAGCAGTGGAATTCAGGGAAAATAAGGCAACGAAGTAGATGATCGCTGCAGCGAAGACTTTCATATTATTCCTGCCGCAACGCATCGATCGGATTCAACCGCGCAGCTTTCCTCGCCGGATACCAGCCAAAGAAAAGACCGACTAACGTTGCTGCGCTAAAGGCAAGCAAGACTGCCGAAGGTGAGATAATAAGCGTCCAACCGTTTTGATTGGAGACAACATAGCTGGCAAGAAATCCGAAAAAAATTCCGATGATACCGCCGATAAGGCTGAGTGTCAGGGCTTCAGTAAGAAATTGAAAAAGGATATTAAATGACTTTGCACCAATGGATTTGCGGATCCCAATTTCGCGGGTTCTTTCCGTTACGCTGACAAGCATAATATTCATGATGCCGATACCTCCGACAAGCAGTGCGATGATCGCTGCGCTTCGAAGCAACAGAGCCAGTGTATCGGTACTTTGCTGTGCAGTCTGTGCCATCTCGACCTGTGAACGAACGCGGAAATCATTATCATCTCCGGGCTCAAGCCGATGCTGCTCGCGCATGATCCGTGTAATATCGGTGATTGCCGCTGTCGTGGCGCTTTCGGATATTGCGCTTGCAAATATATCATTGAGCCATGTCGTGCCCATGAGTTTTTTTTGCACGGTTGCCAGCGGACCGATGATGATATCATCCTGATCCTGCCCGTAAGAATTCGATCCTTTTTCCCGGAGAATACCGATCACGGTAAACGGTACCTGTTTGATCCTTATCATTTTTCCCAGTGAACTTTCATAATCGCCGAATAAATTTGTTGCAACGGTTTTGCCGATGATACAGACCTTTGTTCCAACACTTGCATCGGCATCGGTAAATGATGTACCAATCTCTATGGCGTAATTTCTAATCTTCAAACACTCCGGAGTTGTTCCGCCTATCTGGGTAGACCAATTCGCACCAGTTGCTATAACCTGGCCTCTTGTATTTACCCACGGAGCAACTAAACTAAGAAGAGGCGAATGCTTCAAACCCTCTACATCTTTATCCGTGATATGTACACTGCCGCCTGCGCCGGAAGAAATTCCGCCGTAATTCGAAGGACCCGGATCGATCTGAATCATATTCGTGCCCATTGAATTGATCCGATCGGTAACTGCCTTCGAAGCGCCCTGACCGATTGCCGTCAATGTGATGACGGAGCCAACTCCAATAATAATGCCCAGCATGGTCAATAGCGCCCGCATCTTATTAGCGATAAGCGATTGAAATGCCATAGTAATACTACTGATGAGCTGTGTAATCATACGAAATATTTTAACGAATCAGAACCTGTGTTCGTTCAGAATGCACGTGCGATCTTTTCTGTAAATCGGAAGAATGTGGTATATTTGTAGCAATAATAACAAACCGCTTCAGATACCGGCAGGTTCTTCTCGACGCGACTGATTTCCTTTTTTATTCAATTGAATGAACTCTTCTCTTATCAAAAACCGGCCTCGGACGGCGATCTTCTTTATTTCTCTGGCAACACTTATTTTCGAAGTGCTGATCACCCGCGTATTCAGCGTAACGATGTGGTACCATTTTGCATTCATGGCGATCAGCATCGCTATGTTCGGAATGACTGCCGGCGCACTTCTTGTCTATTTTTTCCCTGCTTATTTTGCGAAAGACCGGATACCCGAACGCATTACTTTTTTTAGTGTCCTGCTCTCGGTCACGATCGTCTTCTCCTTTCTCGCTCATCTGAGCATCCCGTTTGCCGATCCCCGAACGTTGAGCGGTCTTTTTTCGCTTGGGTTCAATTTCGCAGTAATCAGTCTTCCGTTCATTGCAAGCGGTATCCTTATTACACTTCTACTTACGCGCATGACCGATAATGCCGAAGGCGATTCGGATGTCAGCCGTATTTATGCTGCCGATCTCGCCGGAGCCGGACTCGGATGCATCGGAGTGGTATTTATTCTGAAAGTTGCTGATGCCTCAACAGCGATTCTCCTGGCAGCCTTCATTGCAACACTTGGCGGCTTATTATTCCGTCCCGTCCGGACCGTCGGAAAAGGATTGCGACGTGCAGTGATCGGAATGAGCGGTTTGATGCTTATCGCCTCATGTATCGGCGGTTATGTCAGCACTACCGGGCATTCCCTGTTTCCCCTGCTCTTTGTCAAAGGCCAGCCTGAAAAAAATATCATTTATGAAAAATGGAACAGCTTCTCGCGAGTTGCAGTCTTTGATGATCCCGATTATGCCGAAACGCCTTTCGGCTGGGGGTTCAGTGATGCGCTGCCCGAAGATAAAAAGATTTGGCAATATAACCTGAACATCGATGCCAATGCATCGACGCCGGTAACACATTTCACCGGCAATTTCGATTCGATCGATTATCTTAAATACGATG
>PLXB01000134.1 GCA_003151215.1 Ignavibacteriota bacterium | reverse complement strand
ACATGGATCAATGTGAGCCAGGGGCTAAACGGGAATAGTATCGCTGCGCTCGCCGTGCTGGGGGCTGATCTGTTTGCTACGGGATCCGGCGATGTTTACCGCAGTGTGAATCTGGGCAGGTCATGGTCAAATCCGGATACAGGCCAAGTCATTCCTTATAGTGTTACTTCATTTGCCGTACACGATACGGACCTATTTGCCGGGAGTTCTTATTATGGTGTCTATCTGTCGCATGACCGAGGTGCAAATTGGATTTCGGTCAATAGCGGGTTTGCCGACACAACAGGTAACTCCGTTTATTCGCTGGCGATCTCTGATAAATATTTGTTCGCTGCCACATCTAACGGCGTGTGGCGTCGTCCGCTCTCTGATTTTNNTCTCCCTTTCCCCCAATCCCACAACCGGAATCATCACCGTGCATGCTCCAGCGATTATACTGAACGTCACCGTTTACAGCATCCTCGGTGAAAACCTCATCGGACTTGGACACCCGAATGCGCCGGAATTCACGCTCGATATATCGAAGCTTCCGCCGGGTACATACTTTGCAAGATTTGTAATGCCGGGAGAGGTTATTACGAGGAAGATTATGAAGGAGTAGATAGTTTTCCATACTTCGTAACTAAAATTGATAGAGTAATTCTAAATGTATTGAAGTCCTCTGAAAAAAATTATTGCCTTATTTATAATATCTGAAACCATCTTCAACGATTCTTTTTTAACTCTGTTATGGATGAACAGCGTGAAAAGGAAATTCGGGAATATGCCGAGCGAAAGGCTTCTGAGCCGATATTCGGCAAGCGAAATTATGAAGAAGATAATACTGAGTACCGGAAGTCAATGGAGGAGAATGCTCCGTACCTGACACTTGGCATTCAGATGGCGCTTACAATTGCATTATTTGCCGGGCTTGGTTGGTGGCTCGATAAACAAAACGGAACCGGGTATTGGATCGGAATCTGCTCCGGATTCGGAGCTGTTGCAGGATTAGGGTATTTTTTGCTGGTAGTATTAAGGATGGAGAAGAAAAATGAAACAGCAAAAAGAGGATCAATCAAGAAAAAGGCAGATATCCATCCGAAATGAATATCTACCTTCCTGCTCATATGCGGATTGATTTAGGCTTCTACTTCTTCGAATGCAGGAGCAAAAATGGCGTGCAAAGGATGAATATTGACCTGCGGCTGACCTGGAATTCCTGCTTGCTGAACTGCAGGCATTGACCTGTGTTCGACAAAACTATTGAAATTTTCGGCGTTTTCCCATGCGTCTGTAATGTGTGCTCCCCAGTCGTTAAACGATACTATGTGAAGTATTAAGCCCTCCGGTACATTTGGCTCCCATTGGACGATATTCCGTATTGTGTCGTACTGATGAGGCGTGAAGCCTTCCCAGTGCATGAACATTGCTATTCTCATAATTGTATTATTGATAAAATAGGTTGAAAAAGATGGAAATACAAAATCTATACACCCATATTTTCAATTTGGATTTGAAAATCCAGACGCTATAAATCTTCATGATTTATAAGGAAATTTATCTAGTGAGGGTTCTGATTTGAGATTACGGATTCGTTATGTTCCCATTAAATCTGTGTTAAGGTGTTTATAACTTTATTCTAAAAATCCGTAAAAAAAGGAAACAAAAATGGGGTAAAAATACGTTTAGTGTGGCTGTATACGGAACCATATATTAAGTTCTTATAAATTATATAATTAAAGATAAAATAAATTGAGCGCAATATTACAAGTAATTCAGTTAGTTCGTCCCCTTGAATCGCGACCAGCAATTAGCCGCATGGCCAGACGCTTCTTTATTCTTTGGTTTGGAATGCTCACGGTAGTCCTTTATGGCGGTGGAACGCTTGTGATGAATCTTTGGGCGAACGAGGCATTTAAAACGGCATGTTATATCGGCATGGCTTTATGCACCGTCACAAGCGTTGCAAGTTTCTTTCTTACCGAATGGGCAATTGATCAGCCAAATGACATTTTCTTCGGAGTTGCCATGGGGTCGATTTTCGTGAGAATTTTTGGATTAGTTGTGGCGTTCGGAATGTGCCAGTTTCTCTTCAAAATGAATCCGATCGGTTTAGTAACCGGTATGCTTATTTCGTACTTTTCATATCTCGTCGTCGAGATCATCTACATTCATAAGAAGTCACTTACGCGCGGACAGTAAAAACTAATGACAATAGGTCGCCGGTTTACAAGCTTACTTCTTTTTTTAGGCCTGCTTGCATCGCCGGCGTTAGCGAGCCAAGATTCTGCGAAAGCTTCTGTCTCTTCCGAAGCGACTCTCAAGGCAACTGCTCCTCATAAAACCGAAGAGGAAGAAGAAAACGACATCTGGAAGAATAATACAGTAACGGGAAAGAAAACCGATACGATCGATGCCGGAAAGCTTTTTGGCAAGATTATCAGCCATCTCGACGATTCATACGACCTCCATTTTTTCAGCACGCATATCCCTCTTCCGATCATATTCACCGATTCTCACGGATTGCATTTTTTTACCGGAATAGGTAAACTCGAAGAGTCGGGAGTGTATCGTTTAAAAGACCCCGATAAATATGAAGAGCAGAAAAAGAAATCGCAATTCCTATGGACAAGTCCGTGGGAACGAGTAGATGGGGCAGATATGGGTTTTACGCTCGATCTTTCTATGACAGCGAAACGCTTTTTCATGCTGTTGGCATCACTTTTTGTCGTCTTGCTTGTATGGAGTGCCGGCAGAAAATCAAAAAATTCACTCGTCCCTAAAGGCGCGCATAATCTTGTTGAGACCATCGTCGTTTATGTTAGAGACGAAATTGTCTATCCGAATATTGAAAAGAAATGGGCGGATAAGTTCATGTCGTACTTTCTGACGATCTTCTTTTTTATCTTCGCAATTAATGTGTTCGGTCTCGTCCCCATGACAAAGACTGCAACAGGGGCTATTGGCGTGACACTTGCGTTGGCGCTCTGCACATTCGTTCTCACGCAATTTGCGGGAATACGGACTATGGGCATTTCGGCATACTTGAAGCATTTCACAGGAGGCTTGCATGAGATGGATATTCCATTAGTGATGAAGATTATCCTAATCTGTATTATGGTGCCGATCGAATTTGTCGGATTATTTACGAAACCTTTCGCACTTACCGTTCGACTTTTTGCGAATATGACGGCGGGTCATATTGTTATTGGTGCGTTGATCGGATTGGCATTGCTCTTTCAATCTATAGTTGCAGGATTTGCCGTTTCCGTGCCATTTGCGATTTTCATCTATTTGCTGGAAATACTTGTTGCTGCATTGCAGGCATTTATCTTTACCATATTATCCGCTTTATTTGTGGGTATGATGGTGCATGAACATCATGAGGGCGAACATGAAAGCAAAGAACAGATGCTTGAAGAGGTGACGATCTGATTTTAAGAAAGTTTTATTTTTGTAAGATATATTTTAATCACATTCATATAATATAGAGGAATACTACAATGAATCCATCAGCATTCGCATATTTAGCAGCAGGTTTGGGCGCAGCAATTGCCGTTGTCGGTGCAGGAGTCGGAATCGGAAAGCTTGCAACAGGCGCTCTGGAAGCGATGGGACGCCAACCTGAGATGTCCGGAGGTATTCGTACGACAATGATCATTGCCGCCGCTCTGATCGAGGGTATTGCGCTCTTCGCCCTTGTTATTTGTATTATCTTGTCAGGTAAATAATTGGATTGTCGTCAGTTTTTAGTCGTTAGTGGTTAACAGAAATGTAACGACTCCGATTATTTTTCTGACGACGAGCGACTAACGACTGGAAACATGTTAGAAATCAATCCCGGATTATCGATCTGGACGCTGATCATTTTCGGTGTTCTCCTGTTGCTTCTCTCGAAGTTAGCATGGAAACCGATCTTGAATTCGTTGAAGATGCGCGAAAATGCCATTGCAGATTCGCTTTCAAAAGCTGAACAGGCACGTTCCGATGCTGAAAAGCTTATTGCCGAGACAGAGCACCAGCGGAAATTAAATGAGGAGCAGCTTCATAAGCAGCTTCGCGAAGGCAAGGAATATGCCGAGCGCATGCGTTCCGAACTTTCACAAAAAGCACAGGAAGAAGCGAAGAAAATGATCGATCAGGCGAAAGGCCAGATCGAACGTGATACACATTCCGCAATTGCCCAGCTTCGCAATGAAGCTGCCGATCTTGCTATCGCTGCAGCAGGAAAGTTGCTGGATGAATCAATGACAGACGACAAGCATAAGAAAATCGTCGAGAAATTCATTTCCGAATTGCCGACGCAATCAAACTAAACGATATGGATCAGCGCATTGCACTTCGGTATGCACAAGCCTTGATGGATATTGGCAAGGAGAAGAATTCCGTTCCTGCACTTGCCGGAGATATGAAAGTCGTTCGAGACGCTTTACTGGATGTTCATGAATTAAAGGCAATGCTTCATACGCCAGTCATTCGTCCTGATATCAAGCGGAAGGTTGTTCACGAGGTATTTGAAAAACATGTAAGCAAGGACGCAATGCTTTTTATGGATCTCCTTCTGAAAAAAGGAAGAGGAGACATCCTGGGTTCTACGACAGAAGAATTTTTGCGCTTGCTTGATATTGATACTAAC
>PLXB01000185.1 GCA_003151215.1 Ignavibacteriota bacterium | reverse complement strand
CACCAATTCCGGGTTTACCATAACCGCCATTTGGTGCACCTTCATCGGGTGCGCGGGCAAGTGTTGACCGGCGAATATCATCGGTGATAATACCGACTCCAATGAACCTGCCTACATCCGTTCCGATAGCAAGTGATCTCTCGCCGGAAATCTTCATCGGCACGACTAATTCATAAAAAAGTGTGCCCAACGTGTCGCGCATTCCTACTTGTATATTATGTGATGTGTAGGACCTTGCAACAGGAATTTGCTCTCTGCTTAAAGGTCCGGGACCAATGATTTCGATACTCTGAAGCATTTTACTAAAGCGATCTTCGATGATCGAATTATCATTGCTGGCATCCGGCTCTTCACGGCTGCCGCGAATATGCGTTGGAGAAGCAGGTGCTCCTCCCATTCCGGAAGCGCCGAGCGGGAAATGAATGCCAAATATTTTTTTCTCGCCGCCGGTGGAATCGAACCATATTGTCATTCCGCCGCGGACGATTTTCATCTGTGCCTCACGGTCGATCGCCTTAATGGAAACATAGAGATTCTCTGCGTCATTTTTGAAGGCAACGCCGATCTTTTCTTTTTCGATGTAATTCAGGTCCTGCTGCCATTCATTATCGATCCCATCAATAACGATCTCTCGATCTTTCCACTTGCTCGGAAGTTCAATTGCAGATGAACAGCTTTGAAGATTAAGTGATGTAAGACAGAGAAAAATCGAGGATGCAATTTTGACGAAGCGCATTTTTAAAAGTTATTAAATAATTCTTAGGGGCATAACTTCGGGGGATATTCTTAAAGCATAAGACTCATAGACAAGAAAAATGTTTCGCTTATACGGTAATTTGCAATACAATATTCACTGGTTTATTATAAATGAGGTTAGCGAGCCGATCGATAAACTTCCACATTGGGAACGGCAGATAGCGAAGAAATACATACGTCCTGGCAAAAAGAAGGAGTTTATTATTAAAAGCCCTCCAATCAAATGTATTGATTGTTACATCGGCTACGAGTAAGCGGAGTTTATTCTCATCGAATGAATGCAGATGTGAATTAAGTGGTGTTCTTTGATTACAATGAATGCAAAGAGCGTATTTGATCACCTCTTTATAGGGTGTTGAGATAATGAGTGTCCCGCCGGGTTTTATGACCTTCAATAACGAATTAAGAAATACTTTCGGATCAGGTACATGTTCAATGATCTCCGCGGCGATAACACAATCGAACGATGCGGGTTTGAACGGCAGGGCAAATGCATCAGCAACAACGGCTGCATGTTTCGCCGACGGATATTTTTCTAAAGCTTTTGATGTATTGATAATCGTTGCGTCAAGCGAGCACAGAAAGATATTGCTATTGCGAAATTGTTTTGCAACCCATGCCGAACCGGAGCCGACATCAAGTATGGATGTTACCGTTGCGGGGATTTGCGAAAGAATATATTCGCGAAGCCTCTTCTCACTATGTTTTGTAGCTCCGGATTGCTCTTCGAAATAATCAAATTGCTCGGCATCTTTCTTATAATGGTCAAGATAATCGAACGAATGAGGATCTTTGGGAGATTCGCCTTCTTTCTCTGAGATCATTATCGGCGCATTTTTCTTAATGGCATATGTACAGCCAAATACAGAGCAGACAAGAGAATAGGTAGATTCGTCGTAACGTAATTCGTTGCCGCAATTCGGGCAGACAAGTTTTTCCAAGAGTTCAGAATTGAACGTCATAGTCGTTTTATTTGCGAATATACATGAATTTTTAGTAAAGTAGTTGGTTTTAAGCGTTATTTCCTCCGAATTTGTCCATAAAAATTTATAAAATAAGGTATTTATAGCTGAAACAAATTCCTTTGGATAGGCTCTCTTCTTTATGCCCCAGAGAAAAATTTCCCAAAACCTGTAACTATGGCCTATTTTTGGAGTTATACATATAGACTTTATCTCCATATTCGTATGAAATATTGCCTTGTCCTACTACTGATAATTGCAATCGGATGTTCCGTTGAACCTAAAATACCGAGTGGACCAACAAGCTCAGTTTCCGGATATGCTTTGCTTTTCGATGCCGGCGGTAATCCGGTTGCTTCAAGCCAAGGAATAACTGTTACTTCTGGCACCGGAACATCTGCTCAAACCAATGATTCCGGTAAGTGGACACTTACTGGGTTGCCTTCAGAGAAAAATACCTTCATTTTCTCTAGATCCGGATTCGGCACAATGAAGATATTTGATTTTCAGACGAGCGGAAAAGATACGTCCACTGATGAAGTTGATATGTGTCAACCGCCAACCGATGAGATCAATTTCCAACGATTCACAATTAGTTTCTCCGAGATTGATTCGGTGCCCTCCTATAACATCATTGGTTCAATGCAGCCGCCATTTTTGCAAACACGCTCCGTCGTTCTTTGTATCAGTACCGATAGCATTGCACTTTCTAATGATCCGGCTTCTGCGTCCATTCTGCTGCAATTTACGAAAGAGGGTTCAGGCTATGACGGCAGTTTTAGTTGGAGTTCTTCCAGTGCTTTTGATCTACAGAAAGAAATCATTCCTCACGGTACAAAACTATATGCAACAGTTTGCATTTTAGGTATTGGTCCCAATGCCGAATATTTCAGTAATTATTTCGATCCTATACTTGGAAAACAAGTATATACGGCACTTGGAAAACATTCACAGATTCTCAGAGGAATTGTGCCGTAAATTACGGTAATCTTTCGAAAGTAATGTTATTATAAAGGACTGACCAGTTTGCGACTTCCGTTGCTCCCCCGGTGAAAATGAGACTTGTAGTATCTGCGGCACCGAAAGTAAGAGTATCTAACAGAGTTATTTGTTTCCATATTGTATCCGATACTGAAGACGAGGTTAATGGTTTCCATGGTTGAAGTGGTTTGCTTGAAATTAGTAATTCGCCGCCTCCATGATTTCCAAGTACTTTTACCCAAACAGTAAGTTTATATATTCCACTCGTAAGACCGATAAAATTTCTATAAACATACTCCGTTGAAGGTACCCATCCCGGAGAAAGAGACAGCGACCATTTTCCTGAAGAGCCGGGAGGAATATCGGTTGAAAAATGCGCAACAGAATCGACATCGGAACGTGCATACGTCCAGCCGTTGAGCGAAGCATTGCTGCCATCATCAAAGGTTTGATTACTTAATAAAAGATTTGGAGGTGGCAAACCTCCGCCCGCTTCTGTGCTTGCCTTATTACAGGAAAAAGTAGCGATTCCACAAAAGATCGTAAGGAGTAATTTTTTCATAGTCTCGATCATGTATTCAACCCTTTCTAAAGACACAAAGATCGGAGAAAAGTTGCAATGTTAAATAAAGATTATCTTTTAATAAACCGTTAGGTCCTTTGATAGTTATTGCGTACTTTTGCACTAATCTTTCATTATATATCCGTATACGAAAATGGCTAAAGTCAAGAAACTCGTAAAAGCCGCTGTCAAGAAATCCTCAAAAAAAGTGACGGCTTCGAAAACTTCTATAACGAAAACTGCATCTGCAGTTACAAAAGGAATTCATCGTTTTGCTCATCCGTTCTTCACTACCATACCTAAAAAAGACAGAAAAACCGTTCAAGGTGTTGGAAAAAGCCTTTCTGCCTTTGCAGCCACGAAACTCGAGCAGATTCCCGACCCGCTACGGGATCCTTCGATGACACTTGCTGAAATAATAGGACAAAGCGGAGCGAATGTTATCGAAGCATCAAAAGCCATGACCTTTCATGCAGTCGGTGATACAGGTACTCTCGGAACAGCAATTCAGCAGTTTGTTTCCGATGCGATGTCAGCAGAATATAATATTGCCCATCCCGATACTTCTCCGTCGTTCTTCATGCATTTAGGCGATGTCATTTATTATGATAATACTGATAAGGGTTATCAGGAGCAATTCTATGTACCCTATAAAAAATATCC
>PLXB01000458.1 GCA_003151215.1 Ignavibacteriota bacterium | reverse complement strand
AATTACCGCCGCAGGAGTAATAATATTTTAATTCTAATAAAGCCTCGGTATCTATTTGATACCGGGGTTTTCTTATTTTAGTTAAGAGATCATTGAGAGGAAATATTTATGAACTCTCGTATCATCCGTTATCTCCGGATGAAAAGCAGTCGCTAAAAGATTTCCTTCTCTTGCCATCACGAAACCTTCTTCAAGACTAGAAAGTATTTCAACATTCTTTCCTGACTTCAAGAATAGTGGTGCGCGAATAAAAATACCGGGGAATGGCTCGTCTCCTAATACGGGAATTGAAAGCTGTATTTCCGAGCTTTCACGCTGAGGACCGAAGGCATTACGGCGAACTGAAATATCCATGATGCCGATTCGTCCTTGCGTTGAACCTTCTATTTCTTTTGCAAGCAGAATACTTCCCATGCACGTGCCCCAGATAGGGAAGCCTTGTTTTCCTTTTTCTTTAATTGCGTCGAAGATGCGAACCGGGTATCGGGTTTCGGGTATCGGGTTTCGCAAATCCAATTCAGTAAGAGCATCTTCGAGAATGGCATTTGTTGTGGATTCGCCGCCGGGAATGATTAGCCCGTCGAGACCTTCGAGTTCATTTGAGCGGCGGATTTCAGTTGCGATGCAGCCGAGTTCACGGAGTTTTGCTGCATGTTCGGCAAAATCACCTTGCAGGGCGAGTATGCCAATGTTAGGATTCTTCTTCAATTCTAGATTCCCTTGACCGCTAAAAGCTCAGCATCTGTAAGCGATTTGGCCGAGCGCCCAAGCATCGCATCGCCTAACCCTCTGCTGACTTCGGCGAGAATGGCTGCATCTTTATAGTAAGTGGTCGCCTTCACCATTGCAGCCGCACGTTTGGCAGGATCGGAAGACTTAAAAATTCCGCTTCCGACGAATACACCATCGACACCAAGCTGCATCATTAATGCAGCATCGGCAGGAGTTGCAATGCCGCCGGCAGCAAAATTCACGACAGGAAGATGACCGAGTTCGGCAACTTCGTTGACCAGATCGATCGGAGCACCGATCTCTTTGGCGAATGAGTAGCGTTCTTCAGGAGCAAGAGATTGAAGCCTGCGGATTGCTCCAAAAATAGCCCTTGCATGGCGGACAGCTTCGACAACATCTCCCGTTCCAGCCTCTCCTTTGGTACGGATCATTGCCGCTCCTTCGGAAATGCGCCGAAGAGCCTCTCCGAGATTTCTTGCTCCGCAGACAAATGGAATGACGAATTTATTCTTATCAATATGATTTTCCTCATCTGCCATCGTCAAAACTTCGCTTTCGTCAACACAATCGACTCCAAGCTCTTCAAGTATCTGTGCCTCAACAAAATGCCCGATACGAGCTTTTGCCATAACGGGAATTGAGACGGCTTCGATGATCTCGATAATAAGCTGAGGATCTNNATGCGAATATCAGAAGGGACCCGCTCCAACGCCATAACAGCACAGGCTCCTGCATCTTCGGCAATTTTTGCCTGCTCGGCATTGACAACATCCATGATGACTCCGCCTTTGAGCATAGCAGGCAAAGCACGTTTGAGAGTTGCTGTACCGACCTTTTTATCAGAAGAACCATTAACCGAATGGACGTTTGATGTTACCTTGATCTTTGACATAATATTCAGATAAACTTGGTGAATTCAGGACACTAAAACGATGTTAATATATTATAAATTATATTAATTCTTCTTAAAAGAAGTATAAACATAAGTATTATGGAGATCCAGCAGGCAAAGGTCATTCTCGCAATCGTTGAAGAATCGACTATGGTTGGCGCTGCCGAACGCCTTGGGGTCACGCAGCCGGCGATCAGCTCAGCTCTCGGGCAGTTTGAGAAAGAGCTTGGTATCGTCGTATTTCACCGATCACGCAGGGGTCTCCAACTTACCGAACGTGGCAAAATCTTGCTTCCGGCAATTCGGGCTTTTCTCGATTCGGAAAGGGAGATACTTTCCTTATTTCATATCCAAAGCAAAACGAGTGGGACGTTAAGGATTGCAGGCAGGCAAGGTTTTATGGAAGATGTTTTTCCCCTGCTTTTAGGAAAGCTTGCAANNGCTTGCAAAGAAGTATCCGCATATCAATATTGAATCGGCAATGAGCGGAAGTCAAAATGAAGTTATTGAAGCGCTTCAATCGGGCAGGGCAGATATCGGTTTTGCTCCGAGCCCGAAAATAAAATCCATTGCTGCCGAAGTCTTTTATCATGACCCGGTACGTTTAGCGGTGTCGAAAAATCATCCTCTCGCCCATAAACGAGTGATTATGAAATCCGATCTTGCCGATCTTTCTTATTGCCTTCCTGCCAAGAGCGACAGGCTTCGACATGCCATCGAAAGTTTTTTACGCTCCGTTATCAAGTCACCGNNTGAGCAGACAAATGATTATACACTGATGCGAAATATCATTGCGACCGGAGTTTGCGCAGGATTTATTTACAGTCACATGCTTGCCAATCCCGAAGCAAGGCTTGTTCTTAAACCGCTTCATATCAAGCAGCTTAATATTTGGCGTGACCTTACCATCCTTTATCGCCGCGACGATCTTCCACCACATGGCATGACAGCGAAAGACCTTTTTATTAAGGAATCCAGACTGGTATTATCAAAATATGCAAAGTGAATGAAAAGACAACTTATTTTTTTGTTGGGATGTTTTTCGCAAGAAAAACTCTTAAATCCTGTTCCACTCCTGCTGCTGCCGAGCTTACACTAATTCGTTTAGTCAGTTCGTCATAGTTCGCAGGAACCGGGATCTCATTGATCTGCTGCGTTACGGTCTTTAGCATTGTCTCTGCTTTCTTTTTGCGGACAAAAAGGAATGCTGCGAGAATCAGCAGGGCAGCGAGG
Organism: Ignavibacteriota bacterium; assembly: GCA_003151215.1. The sequence continues at coordinate 579 of PLXB01000458.1, read as the reverse complement.
ACAGCTCCGAGCGTCCATGAGATCGTCGTAACATTCTTTGTGAGAAAGCTTTGCTGCTGATTTGCCGTGCCCTGTACCCGTGCAAGTGAACGGGCGACAACAGAATCGATGGAGCTTTGCGTAGTTACTCCGATAAGGGTGTCACGAACTCTTGCCAGAATTTCTCCGAGACGCTTTTCGGTTTCCGGGCCTAAGACACCATTATTAATAAGGTTTTGTAATTTGGATTGAGTGCCGGGTCCTAAAACATCGTTCTGAATGATACTTGCAAGTTTTGCTCCTGTCTTATGCCCGAGTGCATCATCGCGAATGGAATCGACACTTTGTTGAGCTGTTTTGAGAAGAATTCGAAGCCGTGCATTAGTTGTTTCGCCGGCAAGAGTATCAAGCAGCATAGAAAGATCTTTGGATATACGGATTCCTACTGTGGTGAGAAGAGAATCAATCATCATAGCAAGTTTTTGCTGCGACTCTTTACTAAGGGCAACGGCGCTCATTCCGGAAATAAGCCCATTTCCTAATTTATAGGCGATCGAATCTGCATGGGATTGAAGCTTCAAGAGAAAACCTTCTTCAAGA
>PLXB01000035.1 GCA_003151215.1 Ignavibacteriota bacterium | reverse complement strand
TGCGCCGGGCCATGTTAGGGGTGCCTTTGGCGCAATTTCAAGTAGCACAAGGACTTGGAAGTATGAGTGCCGTTGTGGCAAAGTTGCTTACGAATAAGCCAACTCCTGCAGTGCCTGGCACATACGTCGGTCTTTTTGCTAAGCCTACTGATGACCCTGATTATACCGACCCTAAATATGGCAAGCTCATTGCAGGCGGGGATGCAAACGCCCTGGAGCAAATGCGTAATGCTCAAGTTGCTGACTGGTGGATGGATTTGATCCTACAGGAAAATCTTTCTATTACAGAACACATGACGCTTTTGTGGAGTAATCACTTCGTTATCGGTACCGATGTAGTGCAAAGAGCAGGTTATGTCTACACATATAACCAAACGCTGCGCGCAAATGCACTCGGGAACATGAAGACGTTCGTTGAAGCTATTTCCGTTGATCCGGCAATGCTGCTGTATCTGAACGGCAATCAGAATTACGATGGAACTCCCCCTCCCGGAACGCCCGGAAGCAAAGGCACGAACATCAATGAGAATTATGCACGTGAATTGCAGGAGTTGTTTACCATGGGGCTGAACGATCCGATCACAGGCGTTCCGAATTACACCGAAACCGACGTTCAGCAAGCGGCAGTAGCCCTGACTGGCTATGCGCCTACGACAGCGGCGCCGTTTGTCGGCACGTTCTATCCTACTGCGCATAATAACGGAAATAAAACATATTTAGGCCAAACAGGAAACTGGGGATTGAATGATATTATCAATATCATCTTCAATTATACAGGACCGGCGGGTAGTAATAATAGACCGGGATTCACGAGCGCCTACTGGTTCTGCCAGAAGATCTATATGGAATTCGTCTATTATGTGCCGAATCCGAGCGTCGTAACGGCAATGGCGAATGTGATGCTCGATAATAATTGGGATGTCAAGCCGGTGCTTTCGGCACTTTTGCAAAGCGCACATTTCTACGATTCTTCCGTGCAGAATGCGCAGCTCAAAAGCCCGGTAAATTTCATCGCCTCGCTTGTACGGGAATTTGGATTAACTTATACGCCGTTCTCTTCAGCCGACCCCTCATGGGATGGAACCACACGCAACGGAAATAGCGTCAAAGTGTATAGCGATTCGAATATCTCTTTAAGCTATCTCACACTCTCTGTTGCCTATGGCGCTGCAGAGCTTGGGCAGCAATTGCTACAGCCGCCGAACGTTAAAGGCTGGCCCGGCGGACATAACTGGATCAGTACCGGAACATTCCAGGAGCGCGAAGTAATTTCAAGCATTTTGCTTTCCAACCCCCCGAAATTAGCCGGAGGCACGAATGTAAAAGGAGTTACGGTAGAATTCGCCAATCCGATAGCATGGGCAAACTCCATTCCGAATTCATCGAACATCACCATTCAAGATATCGGTATTGCACTTACCACCATGATACTGAATAAGAGTCTTGGACCGGATGAAAGCGGCACTCTGTATGGGGCGATCAATCCGTCCTTACTACCGGAATCGGATAACTATCTGACCGACCCGTTAGTCTCGGCATTTGCAATTGTACTTGCACAACTACCGGAATTCCAATTAGTCTAACACCTATCATCTATATAAGGAGAACAAATCATGAAACGTAGAGACTTCTTAAAACTCGGAGCACAAGTCGGCGTAGCAGCAAATGTATTGCCGATCATGATGGGTGGATTCCCGGTTCGCGCATTAGGCAGATCGCCGCTGCGGAGCGCACTATCAACTGCATCATCGAATAATAACATACTCGTTATTATCCAGCTCGCCGGAGGTAATGATGGATTGAATTGCGTTGTCCCATATACCGACACCAATTATTCAACCAACCGCCCTACGCTCGGTTTGAGTTTGACCAATGATAATCTTCTCGTTATACCTGATCATCAGTCGCTTGCCTTCCATACAAACATGCAAGGCTTCCTTGATCTATACGGCACAGGAAACGGCACCGGAAAATTAGCGGTATTACAAAATGTCGGGTATCCAAGCCCCATTCTTTCGCATTTTCGCGGAACAGATATCTGGCATACGGCCACCGATAGCGATATTTCTCTTTCGACCGGATGGGTAGGCAGAACGCTTTATGAACTGAATCCTACGTATCCGCCTACTACAATTACGGCAGGCAGTATGCCGCTTGCAATTCAGTTCGGCAGTTCGCTCTATAATATGTTTCTGAGCCAGAACGGCGGTATGGGTATTGCTATCAATCGCGTACCGACTACTGCAAACTCCAGCACTCATAGTTACGATTCGATTACCACAAATAATTTCACACCCGATCTTGAACTTGAGTATGTGCGAGTGATTCAATCGGAAACAGAGGTGTACGCTCAGACGATGGTGAACATTGCGTCGAAAACGAAGAACATGGTAACTTATCCTGCGAACAACCCTCTTGCTACGCAATTAGCAGGTGTTGCCCAGCTTATCGGAAGCGGATTCACGACTAAGATATATCTTGTAACGCTCGGCGGATTCGATACGCATAGCAATGAACTCACCAATCAAGCCAAACTCTTAGGACAGCTTGCTGATGCGATGAAAGCATTCCAGGACGATCTTGAATTATTGAAAGTCAATGGTAATCCTGTTGCCGATCAAGTCGCTATTATGACCTATTCAGAATTCGGACGCCGTCCGAAAGAGAATGGCTCCGGCACCGATCATGGAACAGCGGCTCCGCATTTTGTTGTCGGCACGCAGGTTATTGGCGGCGTTAGAGGACACGATCCGAAACTCGATCCGGCAAGCCTGTTAAGCGGTAGTGGCAATCTGACATTCGATAGCCTCTATGATTTCCGGAATGTCTATGCAACAGTTTTGAGCGAATGGCTTGGAATCAGCGATCAATCGATTCAGAATGTGTTGACAGCAAGCAACGGCATTACTTATTCGACGAATAGTACGTGGACAAAGCTTGGGCTATTCAAGAATCAGGCTGGTGTGAGTGATTCTTCCGAGATGACGCCGGGACTGGATCTGATGGAAAACTACCCGAATCCGGTTACCACTCAAACGACGATCGAATACGTTTTGCCCGAAGCAATGGCCGTCGAGCTTGGCATCTTCGATATGCGCGGCACCGAAGTTGCCCGCATCGTTGACGAGCGCCAGGAAATGGGAATCCATCAATCATTCTTTAAGCCGGGCAATCTGCCTGCGGGTTCTTATATCTACCGCCTCACAACTCCGAAAGGACAGCTAGCAAAAAAGATGGTGGTGGTGAAATAAAATTGCATGTCATTCTGAACGGAGTCCGTATTGCATTCGCGATAATTGACGTAGCGAAGAATGACACATTAATCCTTTCCCCTACCCGAAAGAAAAGTTTTTGCAAAAACACAGAGCGCTTGTTTTGTACGATCACGTGAGTAACCTTCACACGTTCCCGCGATTCTGTACGAGGCAGCGCTTTGTTTATTTCTTCAATTTGATACGGTAATATTTCCGGGGCCAGTGCGGACATTGATTACCTTCCCTCCTCCGTTGACATTGACTTGTATTGCGCTGGAAGAGGATTGCGCGACTTTATCGTATGATAAATTAATATTCCCGCCATATGTCGCAAGAAAAAAGCTAACTCCAACTCCTCCCGGAACATGGACATTAACATTTCCCGTGGAATCTGAGACATAGATCGTCTCAAAGTTATTTGAAGTCAGGGTAATATTGATCGCTCCCGAAGTACTGACAGCGCTGCCGCCAAGACCGGTCGAACCGGTTATCTTCCCGCTTGAAGTTTGGAGAGTAATTCTACCGGCAGTAGTAAAAGTAATGTTACTGCTGTTTCCCGAGATATTCATATCACCTGTCATACCTTGAACCGAGACGTCTGTAGAGCCGGCAGTAACACCGAGGCGAAGTTTCTGAGGAATTGTCACACTCATTTTATCGATCGAAAGAAGTTCTTTTTGTGGTCCCTGCGCATTTGCTACAAGCTGTCCCTGCAGAGTATCATTCCCTTGATGAAGAGTATCAACTATCCAAAATAAATTTACATTCTGGGCAATGGATGAAGCTGTACTGCTGCCCGGCGACCACAAAGAAAATGTACCATCGGCGATCAGCGTATCGGCAGCGCTTCCCTGAACTGCAAAAGCTTGCCGGTAAATAGAAGCATCAAAATATGCGCTTGTAACGCCGCTTCCTCCTGCATAAGCCAAGCGCTCGGTACTCTGCTCAACGACATCTACGATACAACCTGCGAGCAGTATGCTCCAGCAGAGAGAAGATACAACTATAAGAGTCTTCTTCATAGGCTAAAAATAAAAATGGAATCCCAAACCAAAGGCAACGATCAACGCTGCAGAAGGTAAGACACGCGGACTTCGGAGATATGCTTCTGTTGCGATATATTGTACTCTGCCGATTCCCGAAAGCGCAAAGGCAGGGGAAAAGTAATAGTCAAGATCGGCAGAACCATATGGCGCTGCTCCGAAGCTATGGGCAATTGAAGCTCCCCATCTGTTCTGAAAAGGTACTCCCGCAATGATTGAATATGAAAGGTTTTGCGAAATAGACGAAAGGAACTCCACTACAGGTCCCCCCATGATCGCATAGCGCGTT
>PLXB01000311.1 GCA_003151215.1 Ignavibacteriota bacterium | reverse complement strand
TGCGCTCCCGGCAATGCAGGGATCGGGCAGATATCCGAACTTGTCGACCTTGTGCCGACTGATGTCAAAGCCGTCGTTGGATTTGCTCTAAAGGAGCGAGTCGATCTCGTAGTAGTTGGTCCCGAAGTTCCGCTGGCCGCCGGAGTTGCCGATGCGCTGGAAGAAGAACGTATTCCGGTCTTTGGTCCACATCGAAATGCCGCACTTCTGGAATCATCAAAAGCCTTTGCCAAAGAATTCATGCACCGTTATGGAGTACCTACTGCTCGTTATGCCGTATTCACGGCTCCTGAGCAGCTTGAAGCGCGTGCTTTTCTGCGTCATGTGAATTATCCTGCCGTCATTAAAGCCGATGGTCTTGCTGCCGGAAAAGGAGTTATCATAGTTGAAACGGAAGCTGAGGCGCTCGATACGATGGATGATATTTTTTCGCGCCGTGTTTTTGGCGAAGCAGGTGCACGAATTGTCATCGAAGAATTTATGGATGGCGAAGAAGCGAGTGTGTTCGCTATTACCGATGGAATTGATTATGATGTCCTTGCCACTGCACAGGATCATAAGAGGCTTCTCGATGGCGATCGCGGCAAAAATACCGGTGGCATGGGAGCGTATGCTCCTGCGCCAATTGTCACTGAAGAAGTGATGGGTCAAGTCCGGAAAGAAATCATTGAACCCGTTCTCAAAGGTTTGCGCGAAGAAAATCGTATATATCGCGGAGTTCTCTACTGTGGATTAATGATTCGCAACAATCGGGCACGTGTCGTTGAATTTAATGTAAGGTTCGGCGACCCTGAGGCAGAAGTTATTATTCCATTGCTCGAAGGAGATTTTGCTGATCTGCTGCTTCGTTGCGCGACAGGGAGATTGAAAGAGGTCATGCCACTGAAAAATTTCGATGCATGCGCAGTAACAGTTGTGATTACAAGTCAGGGATATCCCGATTCTTATGAAACAGGAAAGATCATTGAAGGCTTAGACAGTTTCGATCAAAAAAAAGAACTTGAAGATGGCGTTGTTGTTTTTCACGCTGCAACGAAACTTGATGAACATAATAAGGTTGTTACCTCCGGCGGAAGGGTCCTAGCCGTGACGGCAGTCGGTTACGGAGATGAGCTAAAGACGACGATCATCAATGCATATAATGCCGTTGCACAGATCGGATTCGATGGAGCGTATTACCGGAGCGATATTGGCAGTAAAGCACTTGACTAAAATCACAAGGGTGATTCTGCCTCACCCTTGTGGTCAGGAAATCCTCTTTGGTCTACAAGATCAGGTTCAGACAATTAATAACCGAACAGTTCTTCCAAACGGAGTTCTTTCACCGGCCCGTACTGAGCAAGTTTTTTTAGGTCGATTTTATCTTTTGATCCGAGAGCAAGGATCGTATAGTGTTGGTTCTTGATATATTGTTTTTGGAAATCATTGATCGTTTGGAAGTTCATGCCAGGTATGCTCTCATAAACATCTTTCCTGATGTCATGATCGAGTCCGAGTTTGTTAGCAGTTTCATAACTGAATAAAATTCCCGTTCGAGTGATGCGCTCAGTTTCGATCTTTGCCCTAATAGCATCTTTTGATTGCTGGAATATCGGATCGGCTTCCGGAAGATTATGTAAAAGCTCGAACATTCCGTCCATTGTTTCAGGCAGCTTATCCGCCTGTGTTCCGACGTATGCAAAGACATAATTCGGCTCACCTTTCTTTGGCGGGGTGAGATAATTCGACCATACGGCATAGGCAAGAGCTTTGGATTCGCGAATTGTTTGAAAAACGACCGATGCCATACCCCCACCAAAATATTCATTGTATAGTCTTTGCGTCGGGACTTTCAGAGGATCAAACTCAAATGACTTCGAAAGAAAAAGGATTTCAGCCTGTGCCATATCGAAATTTACAAAATATACTTTATTATCGTTCGTTTCCTGATATGTATAATCCGGCATATTGACAACAGGCATCCGTATTACCGGTGCTCCATGGAATTTATCAAGTGTGCCAATCACTTCTTTGGATGTGCCCGGTCCATAATATAAAATGCGGTGATCGTACTTAATAAGATCGTGAATCTTGGCAGCAAGTTCATCAGGTGTTAATGCTTTTAGCTGACTTTCGGAAAGTATATCGGTAAATGGATTGCGCTTTCCGTATTTGCCGTACTCATTCATGGCAGTGAAAAGGATAGTACTCTTATCTTTCTTAGCATCATCTCTTCCTTTAAGAGTACGATCGATATAGGCGGCAAGCGCATCCTTATCAGGTTTTGCGTTCAAAAGCAAATCCTCGAAAAGCTTAATACCATCGGCAAAATTCTTTTGCAATCCTGTAAGTGAAACATAGATCTGATCATCAGTAGCAGAGACTGTAAAGCTGCAGCCTAAGCTATAAAGTTTTTTCTTGAATTCTTCATTTGTCAGCTTATCAGTTCCGAGATAGTTAAGATAATCAAGCGCGAATGCCATCTTCTTATCATCGCGTTTTCCCATATCGAGCAGATAGTAAAGCGTGAAGAGCTGGTTTTCGTCGTTTTTCAGATAATGAATCTGTATGCCATCTTTCAGTCTTGCAGTCTCGATATCCTTTTTGTAATCGATAAATCGCGGCGCGATCTTATCGGCAGGCATTGCAATATTTTTTATGAGAAAATCCGATTTGGAATCGCGGTTCACGCTCACCGGTGTGATCGCCGGCTTTTCAACTTTCGGCGTATTGCGCTGTCCGATATGTTTATAGACTGCAACGTAATTATTTCCATAATACTTATTGGCTACATTCATGATCTCCTGTTTGGAGATTTGAGAAAGGTCGTCGATCTGAGAAGCGATCTTGTCCCATTGCTCATGATGAATAAATGCGTTGCTCATGGCAGTAGCGCGATCACCGTTATTCTCATAGCTACGAATTCTGCTGACAGTAAGATCATTGATAATCGCAGGAAGCAGCGCATCATCGAATTTTCCTTGTTTCACAAGATCGATCTGACCTAAGATCAGTTTCTCGACATCTTCGAGCTTTTGACCTTCGAGCGGATTACCGAAAAATTCATGAACGCTGTAATCGGTTAACTCCAGCGGCCATGTTCCGGAGCTAAGGACTTTTTGCTTCTGATTCAGATTAAGATCCATCAATCCTGCAACATTATTCGAGAGTATCTTATCGATCAGCATCATGACTAAGGCATCGTGGGAGGAAATTCCTGGAAAGCGGAAACCGATTGTCACGAACTCNNGTGGATCGGCGAAGTAATTGGATCTTCAGGCTGGAAACTAAAATCCGGAACAGGCTTAGACGGGTAACTGCTAAAAGCAGCATCGATCAGTCTGATTGTTTCATCGGGATCCAGATCTCCGGAGAGGCAGATTGCCATATTATTCGGAATATAATTCTTCCCGAAATATTCTCTAATCTTGCGCATTGAAGGATTTTTGAGATGCTCGATTGTGCCGATAGTAGTTTGCGTTCCGTATGTATGCTTTTTGAATAGCTCTGCCATCAATGCTTCATCGGATGCTTCGCCGTCGTTATCGAGCCCGCGATTTTTTTCTTCATAGACGGCTTCAAGCTCGGTATGAAATAAACGAAGTACCGGATTGCGGAAACGCTCCGCCTCTATTTGAAGCCACTTTTTTAACTGATTTGACGGAATATCATTCTCATAAACTGTTTCCTCATACCAAGTATGTGCGTTCGTGCCTTTTGCACCGAGCGCGCCTAACATTTTATCATATTCGTTCGCTATCGCAAATTTTGCCGCTTCGCCGGAAACCGAGTCTATCTCATGATATTTTACTTTTCGAATTGCTGGGTCGGTGATGTGACGGTACTCTTCATAACGATTTTCAATATCATCGATAAGCGGTTTTTCCCTGGAATAATCGAGCGAACCGAATTTATCAGTGCCCTTAAAAAGCATGTGCTCGAGATAATGAGCCAATCCTGTCGCATCGGAAGGATCATTCTTGCTCCCTGCCCGCACCGGAATGAGCGTTTGGATTCGTGGTGCATCTTTATTTACAGAAAGATAGACTGTTAAACCGCTCTTCAATGTATAGATTCGAGCTTTTAAAGGATCGTTTGTAACAGTAACATATGTATATTTCCCGTCGGGCGAAGTATGTTTCTCCGTTTTATATTCGGTTTTTGCCGAGGCATCCCCGAAAAGAAAAAGAAAACCCAGTAATGCAACGAAGTGCAGTTTACGATTCATATAACAAAAAGATGAATAATGGAAAAAATACGTAGGATACTTTACGAGCATGGAACGCTGATGTTACTGACTCTGAAGAAGGCTTTCAGAGATTCCTTTAGTTCCGAATAACAATCTTCTCCGTTATCGTTTTACCGGAGCCTGCTATTCTGATCAAGTACGACCCATTCGGGATACTATGTTCGAGAGTGCACGGGATCTTCTCATGAATATCGGGTGAAGAATGATACGTGCCCCATACTTCATTGCCAAGCATATCGACTAATGATACATGCAGAGGCTCGCCGAAGAGATGCCGGTCAAGAGATATTGTAAAATTACCATTGGAAGGATTCGGAATAACAGAAGTGATTACAAAAGACTCATGAAGCATAATTGAGCGCAATTCCTGAGTGCCGCATGTATCGTTTCCGATAAATTCACTACTTATTTGATCTGAAAGAATATCGAGAGGGCAGGGACGAGTGTTCCCAACGACGGCGCGTAAGCCGATATTTCCGGATGATGAATCGGAGATATATGTTTTGAAGATCAAACGGGCAATAATCCCGGAAGCAGGCAATAAAATTGGCGGCTTGATTGGAACGATGATCTCATCGGTCAAAGGATCAACCGTCATTGGCAGGATAGTTGTAATACCGGGAATGACCGTATTTCGCAAATCGGCAAATTGCAATGACATAAGATCGTGATTATAGCTCACAAATAAGTCTAATTCGCTCGCAGCCTCGTTGGGCATGCTCACTATATGTACTGCGGCTGTATCGTAATCTCCGAAATGAGAAGTTCCTGCATCGAGAGCAAACGATGCTTTTAGTGTATCTCGAATTTCCTGAATGTCAATAATTTTTTTGGCGATTCCGGCGATAGTACTATAGTGGCCTTCTACTCCGATCTCTTCGATGTTGGCGGTAACTGTTGTTGCGGTAACTGCCGGACCTGTAGCAAATGTAAGGAATGCGATCGCATCGCTATCGCTGAATGCCTGTAGGCATGATGCAGAGATTGTAACTATTCCCTGCGTTCTCGTATCGGTGATCCATTGCCCCCCCTGCGCCGCAGGTCCGAGTTTTACCGATAAAAGAGTGAGTATTGCCGGATCGTAAGTCACGATGAGATCAACGGTCTTTATATCGTTTTGTGAATGAAAACTTGTACTGACAATTGCATCAAATGTCCGGCATGTTCCTGCAGGAGTCGCTGCAATGCTTAGCATTGCAGAAACAGTATCTTCCGGCAGTTTTGGAGAAATTGTGCCGGGTAAGAATGAATATCCATCTGCGTCTGCAAATCCGGAAACCGTAGCAAAAATCGGTACAGGGGATGTTAAAAGGTGAACACCGGGCTGGATGGTATCTACTATACCTGCCATTGCAGAACCAACTATCGTTTGAGGAGTCGCCTGCGAAGCGATTGGCACTCCGTCGAGCATGACCTGGCCTTCAAATGCTTTTGGATATACTACCGAAACATAATCTAAGAATGGACCTGGCTGAAATTGAATCTGTCCGTTGAATGCCGGAGTGAACCATACCATGGTATCGCCATACTGACTACGAGGAAGAATGGTGACTATTGAAGGGTCCCCTTCATTCTGAACTTCAGAACCCTGAGATAACAAAAAGCATTGAGCCGGTGCAGTAACACTAAACATTCTCGCACGGCTAATATCTATTTGTGCCCGGCCGTTGATTGCCTGAACATTCGATCCATTCGAAGAAAACACAAAAAAATCCGGCGTGTCCGATGTGAAGAGTACCGTATTCGTCACCAAGGTATCCAGCAAAGGAACGACATAAAAGATCGTATCCGTATATTTTTTTGGAAGTACTTCATCAAGAAGTTCGTCACAGGATTCTACCCCTAAAGGATTATAGCCACAAGTAAGTGCGGCAATGATGCTGACAGGTTTTGATGTGTGAACGGTAGAGTTCGAAAGTGATGCATCATAGGGAACGCCGAATGTGTCCGCTTTGACAATATAACATTCGCCTTTGTTAAGAGTTATTTGAATAGGGATATGAGCAGGGTGATTTCCTAAAGAAAGGACAGACGGTACAATAGTTACGTCCGTGCTATCTTGCGTTGCCGTTATAAGGAATTGAGTATGATTATCCTCATTATCCGTTGAATCGTTATAAATTCCCCATGTTGTAACCCGATAATCGGTATCAAGGGCTTCATCAGGATAAATTTGCGTCGCTTCTCCGGCATCCGGAAAAAAGTTGTGGAATACTACATTGACAGGCTGCGAGGTTTTTATGAGAATACCCTTATTCGTTTTCCCTAAGTCATTCAGATGCATGAACGAAAAAGGCAGCCCGAGAGTAGTTGCAGAATTCGAAGTAAAAGTGAATTCCTGACAGTATCCATTCGGAGAAGTGATTATTCCTTTGCCGTTATATGCGCTCGTGATATTGACA
>PLXB01000484.1:6197-9661 GCA_003151215.1 Ignavibacteriota bacterium | reverse complement strand
ATAAATCAAAAGTCCCCGATGATTACGAACGCAAGCAAACTCTTGCAAATGCCGAACGCTACATCACTCCCGAGCTGAAAGAATACGAGCAGAAAATTCTTGGCGCCGAAGAGCGTATGGGATCACTTGAAATGCAGATCGCCGCCGAGCTTCGTGTAAAAGTAATATCCGAGATAGAATCGCTTCAGCATAATGCTTCGCTTCTCGCCATCACTGATACACTTCTTTCGTTTGCATCTGTTGCTTCGCGCAGTGGATGGATAAAGCCCGAATTTTCTACGAGTGGTGATTTTATTATTGAGAACGGCAGGCATCCTGTCGTTGANNCTTCCCATCGGCGAACGTTTTACACCGAATAACGTCGCTTTCAAAACAGGCGAGAATGAATTTTATATTATTACCGGACCGAATATGTCCGGCAAATCAGTCTTTCTGCGGCAGACGGGTATCATTGCGCTCCTTGCGCATATCGGTTCGTTCGTGCCTGCACAAAAATGTACGCTGCCTCTTCTCGATAGAATTTTCACACGCGTCGGAGCAAGCGATAATCTTTCAAGCGGCGAATCCACGTTCTTAGTCGAGATGAACGAAGCGGCGAATATTTTAAATAATGCAACAAAGAACTCGCTGCTTCTTTTTGATGAACTTGGCAGAGGCACTTCCACGTTCGACGGACTTTCAATTGCCTGGGCGATCTCCGAACATATTCACGATACCATCCCCGGCGCCCGAACTCTTTTTGCAACGCATTACCACGAACTCAATGCTCTTGCCGATAGATTTCCTCGGATAAAAAATCTGAAGGTCGAAGTCCGCGAAGCAGACGGTAAAGTACATTTCCTCCATAAGATCACGCCCGGTTATGCCGATCATTCCTATGGTATTGAAGTCGCAGCAATGGCGGGCATTCCTCAGGATGTGATCGTACGCGCTCGCCAAATTCTCCATGAACTCGAAGAAACAGAATTGAAGATCGCCGAAACAGATATTCAGCTTACCATTCCTTTTCCGACCACCTCGAAAACCTCCCTGCCCGAACCCGAAGATCATCACACACCTACAAAAGAAGTGCTTGATGCCTTGCGAGACATCGATGTAAACGCCCTGACGCCCATGGAAGCGCTGACGAAATTAGCGGAGTGGAAAAAGAGATTGTGATGTTGTGATTAAGTACTCTGGTCAAGACTGGGATAGTCGAGAGGATACAATGGAAAGCTAATTAAAATTTTGACAGCAGAATATGAGTACAATATCAGAATTAATAAATGATGGGGAAGACAGGGAAAGGTTGAATAAGGCACAGCAGGATGCAAACATCGACTATGCTAGAATGCTTGTTTACAAGTCCTTGCCTGAATCACTTTGGAGCGATTTTGGTATCACAAAAAGTACCGAAAGAACTAACATAAATCATTATGATTTTGTGGATAAAGCAAGTTATTCCTTAGAAGGAAGTGCAGCATTCCCAATAGATGGGCTTTCAATCAATGTCCCTTTTGATTTTGAAATAAAAATTAGTGAAAATTATCTTCCGAAAGAAATTATTTTTTATGTCTCGTTAGAAAGATTCACCGCATCAGGTCTACCAAGAAATTGGTCTTCTCCGCTTCCAATAAAATTAAAGACTGTTTCCGATATACAACAAACCGAAATGGAAGATATTCATCGCGACAATAAAAATTTGATCTCAGAAGTATTGCTCGAAGTTAATAGGCGCCTTATCCAAGCATAAGGCTCTATTATAAAAATATTCATCATAGGTATGCACAAAGTTTTATTTGCTCTTCTTTTTTTGAATTTTCTCGCCTGCACTAAGCAAGATTCGAGCAATCCTGGAAAAAACACCCAGATCATTCGCCTCAGCAATGCCGATGCATATGCCATCACACCTGATGGTCGTATCTGGTTCATGCTCCTCGACAAGGCTTATTTAGTCAAAATGGATTCAGTTCATTCCTACGGTGAGGTGCTAAAAAGTGAACAAGCAGATAGGGACAGAATCTATCAGCAGAATCAGTATAATCTTTATCATCCATATCAACCACCGATGTCCCATGCAGATTCAGTTAAATCGGATAAAGATGCTTTAGAGCTAATGGAATTATTAGGAAAAGAGAGCAAAAAGCATCGGGAAGAAGATAGTCTCGCAAGGCTCGACAACTAACCAAATTCCTTTTTTATCGGCTTTTGCGAACCCGAAAAGGATCAACCTTCCCCCTCCTCCCCGTAAACGGATTATAATTCCCCTTCGAACTCCAGTTATCGAGTTTCGTATGGTTCGGGTGGGTCTGGTAATGAGGCATTACGTATGTTCCGTTGCGTTTCATATATCCTCTAACGCGGGTATGTGCCTGCCCATCTGCGGCTGCAAAGAGGAAGCAGGCGATGAGAAATGCAGTGAGCGTTTTCATGTTCATTGGAGATTGTGAAAACAAAATCTTAATGACGCTCAGTCATCCTTTTTTGCAACGTCTATTTTTGTTCCATTATATTCGGGGTATGCAGCATCGTCTTCTCCGTTTTTTTTCCTCAGCCGCGCTTCCTCTTTTGCTCTTCTTGTATCTTCCCTTTCGTTAATATCAGCGCACGTCCAGGAAGTCCATCGTACCAGAAAAATTGAATCCCATTGAAATGCCCAGCAGTACCAGTCATAACTGCGAAGTTCATGCCATGCGCTATCGGAGAGATGTATAAAACGGGCTGAATCGTATTGCGTTTGAGCTTGTACTTCGGCGGCTGCTAAGAATGAGGCGGCGATGAGAAATGCGGGAAGTGTTTTCATGTTCGTTGTGTGAGATTATGAACACTAAGAAGATAGAGTCTACATTAATCGTGCCAATGTTCCCTTACTTATTTTTTCAAACTAAGCGAACTGTCTTTCTTCCCGCTCACAATTTCCAGCAGAAATAACTGATCTTCAAGACTGAGCGCGTTTGCTGCGTTAATACTATCTTGCTTTCGCTGGGCTTCAAGAGTAGCTGTTGGTACTATTGTTATCATATTCGGATTTATGCGCCGGGCATTTTTGAATACTATCTCATGTATTCTGCTCAGTTCCCTATCCAATACTCCTCGCTCCGCCCCATACACTTCATTCACTTGCCTGAATATGGTTTTCTCCGAATGTATGTAAACGAGAAAGACTGCATACATTAACACTGTATAGCTGATTACTACAAATGCGGCTTCCCATTTTTTTCTTGCGCTGCGTTCGAAGAGCGGAAGAAAGGTGAGTCTGAATCCAAAGGCGAAGAAACGTAATACTTTTTTCATCTGCGTACCCTCTCTTATATAAAGGTTACGCCGAGGATTAGATTTGTTACTCTTTTATGAGGGCATTAATTTTGTCACTGGAAATAGTGAAACATTACTGAGAGTTAAGAGGTAGATATAAGACTATGGAGGAGTGCTGAGGTTTGAGTGCTGAGTTGGGGAAGATAAGGATTTATTTTTATTTAAGATTT
>PLXB01000484.1:0-6132 GCA_003151215.1 Ignavibacteriota bacterium | reverse complement strand
GCCGATGGTGAAGCGGTCGAGATCGAGCGAGATATAGAGTGTCGTCAGGAACATGATCAGAAGCAGGACGCGAAGGATGCCGTAACTCGCTGCCGAGAGATTGCTGAACTTGATCTCCAGTCCGGAAATATCGGTGTAGTATTGCTTGATGACACGCGGATCTTTGGTGGCGAACGTATTATATTCCTGCTCATGCATATCGTTGAGTACCGTCTGATACTTTGCGATACGCCGCATATAGAAGCGGCTTGTCAGCATGACAAAAAGGACGATCGAACCGCCGACCACTGCCATGCGCCAATCGAAAAGCGCCAGGGCACTTACTGCGCCGATCACATTGATAAGCTGTTCGATGAATTCAGGAAGGTTGTATTGGAAAAATTCGATATTCTGCCATGCAAGCGAACTTCTGCCTGCGATCTTCGAAAGATCTTCGCCCTGCCCGAGCTGCTGGGTAACAACTTCACTGGAAAGATCGGCGAACATCTTCGTATAGATTCTCGTATCGTAAATTCTGCGTATGGCACCGACGCAGGAGCTGACAATGAAGAGCAGCATCCATGGAATAAGCGGCGGAAGAAACGGAGCGATCTCTTTTGGCAGAAAGAACGATATGGGTTTTTTTTCTTCTTTCTTGCCGATGACCTGTCTCTGTGAATGCGGTTTGTTGGCAATCGCCTGCCTCAGCGAATCGCGGCTTGGCGCTTTCTTATGAAAATACGTTGCCTTCCCGCTCCGGACAAGCTGACGAATGGAATCGCGTTTATTTAAAACTCTTCTGACTTTACGCTGAAGGTTGCCCGGCGGAGGATGAAGCTGCAATTCGACACGAGCCGAAGCATCGGTATCGGAGCGCTTTATATCTTAGATGCTTTTATCTAACCGTAACTTCAGCGAATCCCGCCTCGGGCGTTTTTTGTGATGTATTGGAGGAGTTACTTGCTGCTGGTGAACAATCGCATAGGATGCCGGTGTAAAAAAGACAGGCTGATTTTTTACAGGCAGTGTTTGGCTATCCTGATGTGGAAGTGAAAGAAATGATTGAATAGAATCGTCATCTTCCGGAAGATACTGAGAAAGCGAATCCAATAGAAAATCCCTGACCGAATCGATAGACTGCTGGATGATAGAATTGGTAACGGAAGAATCGACTTCATTCTCAATGCGGTTGGTTTCGCGCAAGTCGTCGATAGCGATTCCGAAAATATACGGCTCGGCAATGAACGTCACGTTCTCGACTATCACGAGAGCAAACGCCATAGCGATCTGAAACCGGTATTTACGAAATAGTATTCTGATCATTTTGCTTTCGAAGAGGGCGCCATGGCGCGTCTCTACCGTCCGGTTGACTTTTCGATCCTTTCAACAAATTCCGGATCGGAAATGAGTTCTTTGACTTTTGCGATATCTATAGAGATATTGCGATCATGATCTAAAAAAGGAACAACGGATCGCACAGCTTTATGTGCTGCACCGCTTCCGATACCCGGCGTAAGGGGCTTTAAGAAATCGATCCCTTGTGCGGCACATAACATTTCTATTGCGATAACGGATTCGACATTATCGATCACTTGTTCGGATTTCAATGCAGCAACCGAGCCCATCGAATTATGATCTTCCTGATTGGCGCTTGTCGGGATCGAATCGACACTTGCCGGATGCGAAAGCACTTTATTCTCGCTTACCAGTGAGGCCGCCGTATACTGGGCGATCATCAGTCCCGAATGCAATCCGCCTTGGGGTGTCAGGAAGCGAGGCAAACCAAATGATAAAGCGCCGTTGACAAGCCGTTCAGTTCTTCGCTCGCTGATGGAAGCAAGTTCGCTCACTGCAATGGCAAGATAATCAAGGGCAAAGGCGATCGGCTCACCGTGGAAATTTCCGCCTTCAAGATGCGCTCCCGTTCCATCGGCATTAGGAATGACGAGCGGATTATCGGTGGCAGAATTTATTTCTATGGAGAAAACATTTTCAACAAATCGAATCGTATCACGTACTGCTCCGTGAACTTGCGGAATGCAGCGCAAGGAATAGGCATCCTGTACACGAGTATCACCTTCGAGATGCGAGTTGCGAATTTCACTATCATGTGTTAATTGCAGCATGTGCAAAGCAACTTCTCGCTGCCCTGGATGGGGGCGGGCATCGGAGAGGCGCGGATCGAAAGCNNCCCAAAAGACATTGAGGCTGAAATATCGGCAAGCTCGGCAAGACGCTTTGCGTTATCCAAAGCAAGCGAACCTATAGCAGACATCATCTGCGTACCGTTGATCAGAGCCAGACCTTCTTTCGCTTCGAGACGAAGGGGAGCAACTTTAAATATTTTTAAAGCCTCTGCTGCATCGATCGCTTTGCGTTTACCATCAGAATTTAAAATGCTGATTGTGCCCTCACCTGTCAGAGCTAACGCCAAATGAGCAAGCGGTGTNNAAAGATCGAGTTTGAGAAAAAGGAGTAGCTGTTCTATGACAATTGGGCGAACACCTGAGTATCCTTTTGCCAGAGCATTCGCCCGAAGCAGAAGCATAGCCCGCACGACTTCATCGCGAAGCGGGATGCCCACTCCGGCAGAATGGGAACGAAGCAAATTCTGCTGCAACTCTTTGATCTGCGAAAGCGGAATAGAAACATTGGCGAATTCGCCAAACCCGGTAGTAATGCCGTAGACCGTTTCGCCTTTAGCAACCCATTCGTCAACTAATTTTCGCGAAGCTTCAATATGCGTAAGCGCAGCAGGCGAAAGTGAGAAATCGGTAATCTCTCTTCGTGCCGCTTTTGCGACATCAGAGATGGTGAGGGAATTGCCGTCGAGAGTGATCAATTACAAAGAAAAAATAAAAATGGGAAATGAAAAATTATTCTACCGGATTCGAAAGGTTTATATGTCATTCCGTATCGAATGATTGTATAAGCAACTCGGATCTTTCTTTCCCAAGTGCCCTTGCAAGCGGATGCTGCGAAAATTCCAGCAACGGAATGTGCTCTTTTTTGCCTCGCACTCTGCCACCCTCGCATTCATCGATCTCTTCATAACAGATAAAAAAACTGTTTTCTTTCACTTCCTGATAAATTCTTATCGGGAAGAGGTGGCAGGAGATCGGTTTTTCAAAACCGGTGATCTCGCCATTTCGGAATGCTTTCTGGATCGAACAAAATGCGATGTCGCCTTCGAAATGAACAAATATACACTCTTTGCGGCCGACTGTTGTAAGCGTATAGGTTCCGTCAAGTTCGATCTGCCAAAGACCGTGATCTCGAATAGTCTCTAACGCACCAGCAGGCAGGTATTTTTCTACAAGAGGAAAAGCCCGTTCTATTTCAGCAATTTCCGATCTCAATATCGGTGCTCCCCGTCCGCCGGGCATCGTACAGCAGGCGCCCTTGCAGACAGATAGATCGCAGGCGAACTTTATATCTCCAAGCTGCGCCTCAACTTCGAAACGAGCCGAAGAAGGGTAGATAGGAATATCTATGGTTGCAGGCAGTTCATTCATACATCGAATAAAAAAGCAATCCGTCTCAAAGAAACGGATTGCCATAATTTTCCGTGCTATTAAAACTAAAGATTTCCGATNNTCGCCGGCAAAAGTGCCACCAGATACCCACGCATTCGCGGAACGTCAAGTCGCGTGATCTCGAACTTGGCGATCGCTGATTTTTTCATCTCGATCACGGTACTGACACTTCCGAGCAGTGCGCTGCCAAGCTGCGAAAGATGCGGCTCATGGCCGACTAGCATGATGCGCGAAAAATCCTTTGCTTTCTTTGCGACAAAGGACATCGTATCAGTGACTTCTGATTCGGATCTTATTGAATCTGATATTTCGAACTTCGCGCCTTTGGCAAAACTTTCGAGCGCGATCTCTGCAGTCTGCTTAGCTCGAATAAGCGGACTCGATACCACAAGCTCCGGTGCAAAAAACTTCATCGCCTTTACGGCAGTCAGAGCAGCCCGGGTCTTTTCTCTTCCTTCGTCGGTCAATTCTCTTTCGGCATCGCTTCCGCGCGATCCGTGATCTTCAGCGATGCCGTGACGAAGAAGGTAGAGAAGCATTAGTTATTCTTTATATTTATCTGCTGTTTCCTTTAAAGTAGAGAGGGCACCTAGCTTCGGTTTTACTCCTGAACCACGGACAATCCAAAGTGCCGGAATTACACAGGGACGCTGATGGACGAGCTCGACATTATCAAAACGATCGACACGAGCCATTAGCTGTGGTTGCGACCAAAGGAAGGTGACAGGCTGCTCATCATAGAGGATCTCAACGAAACGCTTCATCATATCCTTACGCTTGTTGAAATCGAATTCCATACGATGATCCTCCATCAATTTATCTGCTTCGGCGTTTATAAACGAATGCCAATTCGATCCTTTATTATTTACTTGTGAAGAATGGAAGGTTTGATAGGGGTCGTCTTCGCTCGCGTTTCCAGAAAGTGCCGCATAACATGCATCAAAATTATGTGAGAAAAGATTTTCGAGATACACCGAGAATTCAAGAGCTTGAACATCTGCCTGAATACCGACTTTACGCAATTGTTCGGACACGACAAGCAATACTTGTTTCCTTACCTCATTACCTGCATTCGTGAGGAAGGTAAATTTAAATGGTACTTTTTTTCCGTCAATGACCTTATCCAATATGCCATCACCATCAGAATCAGTCCAGCCCTCTTCGGCTAATAATCGCTTAGCTTCTTCAACATTGAAATCTATCGGCTTTAAGCCGGGATAGTAATCAGGCTGTGTAAAAATGATAGGACTTTCAACTTTCATTGCAAGGCCTTTATATATATTGCTAATGATCTCATCGCGATTTATGAGATGGCTCAGTGCCCACCGAACTTTCTTACTTTTGAAAATCGTCTTTTCCTTATTCCATGCAAGATACGCGTATGTGTTGTAATATACAGAATCACGCTTAATATATGGCTGCTTGATCGCAAGCCAATTCGAAGGAGGGTTTACAATTTCCATGAAATCAATATCCTTCGCCTTTAATGAAGTAACGGCAGCATTCATATCGGAAATCGTCTTAAAAGTCATCTCCTCGGGGTATGCCTCTCCCCACTCCATATTTTCTGACCAATAATGTGCGGCTCTCTTGACCGTGATGTGGTCATTCGTGATCCATTCCTTGAAAATATATGGGCCGGAGCCGATCATGTTCTTTGGATCACGATCGATACCGTTGGTGGAGATAAAATCTGCAAGATCTTTCATCGGGCCTGTTGTCTTCGGATTTAAACTTTTGATATCAGCCCATGACATTTTGTCGGTCCATCCTCCTTTATCAAAAATATGTTTAGGCATAATAAGAACATACCCTCCACCGAGAATACGATCCATTTGAAAGTATGGTTTATTCAGGTAGAACGCAACTTTCATCTTATCACCTCCGACAAACGAGATACTATCGACGGAATTCAGGTAATTTCTCAGGGAGCTGGCATCGGCCAATAGTGGGTCCATAGCAGTCTTAAAAGAAAATTGTATATCTTCTCCCGTCAGAGGAACACCATCCGACCATTTAGCGGCCGAATTAATCGTGTAAGTATACTTCAAATGATCAGGAGATATCTCAGGTAAACTTGCAAGCCAAGGAATAAGGTCTTGAGTTCGAGGGTTTACGCTATTGAGAGGTTCCCAAAGCAATTGATTAACATACCCTGAATATGCATCATGAGTTGTGTAAGGAATGAGTTTTGTAATATCAGAAAGAAGCCAATAAACGAGGTTATTCTTGGTCGAAAGTCCATTTTGATTATCGGAAATCTCACTTTTTTTGCTGCAAGAAACGAGAATAATCGTTATAAAAAAAGCGACGGTAAGCAGAGAGAGAGTTTTTTTCATAGTAATGAATAAGTGAATAGAAAAAAAATTATTCGAAATCGTGTTCGAAATAGGGGATCACACGTTCAGTCGAAGCATTTTCTTCGGTTTTGAGGGCGATCTTTTGTTCGAGATTTTTTGCGAATTCTGCTGATGCATCGTAGCCGTAATGTTTGAGCAAATAATTCAAGGCGATCACTTCAGAGATAACGGTGATATTTTTTCCCGGCAAAATCGGAAGTTTCAACAGTTCAACTTCCACTCCGAGTATCTGCACCAGCGATTCGTCAAGCCCGGTG
>PLXB01000509.1 GCA_003151215.1 Ignavibacteriota bacterium | reverse complement strand
TGGAATTATCTTCGGCAGAATTATCATAGAATGAGAGTTCACTTACGATCGTCCGGATCACTGCCATCGGATGAACATTCTTCGGATACGAGGCGATGCGTTCTTTGATCTGCTTTGGGAGTTCACGAGCTTTCACAAGCTTGGAAGTGAACTCTGTAAGTTCGCCTGTTGTCGGCAGTTTGCCGTAAAAAAGCAAGTACGCAGTTTCTTCAAAAGACCCTTTTACAAGATCGTGAATATTGTAGCCATAATAAGCGAGGATGCCGCGCTTGCCGTCAAGAAAACATATCTTGCTTTCGCCGGCAATAATATCTTCAAGACCGGCTTTGGGGGTAGCGGTCACAGGCGCGCCGTTTGCTGTCGGAGCCGGTGCTGTTTCGTTTGCCATAAAAATTCGAATTCATTAAAGAGAATATCAAAACGTTTTGTATTTGGGATAGCGTAGCACAAACAATATTCAAAGGAACAAAGTTACCAATAATAGATGAAAAATAACAAGAGAAATGTTAGATAAGAGTCATGAAGGCACTCCCAATGTATCACTCATCCACCACTGCAAAATCCAGCGCGCGCTTGCTTTCATTGACGCGGATAAGCTTTACACGAACCTGATCACCAATATGAAATCCTTTTGATGGTGCTGAGGGCTTTTTGCTGCGCTGTGGTGAATTTCTTCTTCCGCCGCCGGAACGTCCGGGGATAAGGGCAAGGTGTGCTTCATCATAGGTATAATAGCCGTTCAATTCGCGGATATGTACTAAGCCTTCTGCGCCATTTTCCAAAGCGACGAAAAATCCGTAATGCTGAACTCCGGTAACTCTGCCGTCGAAATCTTCTCCGACTTTTGAAGCCATGACAAAAAGCTGCGCTACTTTTGCCGAATCGCGTTCGGCTTCTGTTGCGCGGCGCTCCATCGCGCTTGTATGTTCGGCAATTTCAGGAAGCATCTTGAAATAATAGTGTTCACGCTTACCCGGCATTCCGCCTTTCTGCATATACTCATAGAGCATTCTGTGAATGATCAGATCGGGGTAGCGGCGGATCGGAGAAGTGAAATGCGTATAGTGCAAAAATGCAAGTCCGAAATGCCCGACATTATGTTCGGCATAAATGGCTTTTGCCATTGCCCGAAGCATTAATCCATTCAACATTTTTTCTTCGGGCTTGCCTTTGACCGACTCCAGAAATTTCTGAATCGTCTTTGGAGTTACATTTTCCGGATTAAATGAATAGCCGAGAGTTTTCGCAAGATAAGCAAGATCGCGAACCTTATCGGGATCAGGATTATCATGAATCCGGTAGAGAAAAGGCTTCTCCGTTCCGCCGCTTGCTTTCTTCGAAATGAATTCGGCGACGGCACGATTTGCCGCAAGCATGAATTCCTCGATCATCTTCATCGAACCGAGCCGTATATTTTTATATGCTTCGATGGGATTCCCTTTCTCATCGAATTTAAAACGTACTTCATCGGTCTCAAAATCTATAGACCCATCCTTGCGCCGCTGCGCATACATTTTTTCCGATAGCTCGCGCATTTGCTTTAGGAGCTTTGCATATTTTCCTTTGCCTGTTGTCGTGCGTTTCTCCGCTTCCTGATAACTGAAACGCATCACACTTTTGATTACCGATTTTTTAAATTCACTTTTCTTTATTTTGCCCGTCATGGGATCGACGGTCATGATCACGGAGTATGCAAGCCGTTCCACATCAGGCTTAAGAGAACAGAGATCGTTCGATAATTTTTCAGGCAGCATCGGAATCACACCTCCTGCAAGATAGATCGACGTGCCGCGTTCAAGCGATTCTTTATCAAGAGGCGAGCCTTCGGTGACGAAATGGCTGACATCGGCAATATGCACTCCGAGGGTGAGAGTCCAATCGTCATTTTCGGTCAGCGAAACTGCATCGTCAAAATCTTTTGCGTCTTCGGGATCAATAGTAAAAATAGTCGTCTTGCGCAGATCAAGTCGTTTTGCAATTTCTTCTTTCGGAATTTCTAATGGGTACGATTCTGCCTGAGTAATTACCGCTTTCGGAAATTCTGCAGGCAAGCCGCTTTCAGCGGCAAGCGCCTTCATCTCGATCTGGAAAGAGCCGGACTTTCCGAAAACTTCAAGGACCTTTCCCTCAGGCACTCGCTGCGTATCTTCAGAATCGTAAAGTTCGATCTTCACCTTGTCGCCGTGTTTGGCGCCTGATAGATCACGCTTGGTGACGAGGATATTCTGCATCATCTTACCCGATTCGGGCTTGATGAAAAAATTGCGCTGAGTTTTTTCTACTCTTCCGGTAATAATTTTCGATGAGCGCTCTAAGATTCCGGTCACTTCGCCTTGCGGCCTTTCATCAGGTCGGGCAGCATATAGTGTCACCGATACCTTATCACCATGTACGGCATTGGCAAGATTACGTGCGCGAATAAGCACCGTATCACGTAAGCCCGAATCTTTATCAGGTTTGACGATGGCGTTGCCTGTAGGTTGCATTTTCAGAATTCCTTCGATCTGTGTCGGGCGCGGAGGCACGATTCCATATCTTCTGCGCGAGCCGTGAACGATCTGATCTTCACGTTCTAATCTTCTCAACTCATCTCGCAATGCCTGATATTCGTCGCTATCGGAGCGTATGCCGATCATCTTCGATATCTCATTCGTCTTAAAAAGCTCACCGGAATGTTCCCGGAATATTTTCAGAATTCGTTCGCGCAGGGGGAGATCTTTGGGATATTCGTCGCGATGCTTATGATGTTTTTTCTTTGACATTTCAA
>PLXB01000114.1 GCA_003151215.1 Ignavibacteriota bacterium | reverse complement strand
GCTTCTGAGCCGAGTGAAACAAGAATCGCAGGCAATGCAAAGAAACTTACCGATGCAAACATGATCGCCCATACCGAAACCTGAACCAAACCTGCCAGGCCGACGCCAAGAACTTTGCCGATAAGTATATCTATAGGTTTGACGCTCGAGGAGAGAAGTTCTATCACGCGCGAATTCTTTTCTTCGATCACGCTTTGCATGATCAGCGATCCGTAAAGAAGCATGGAAATATAGAGGAACATTCCGGTAATATATCCTCCGATAAATCCTACTCCGTTATCGCTTGTCTCTTTTTCTTCCGTAACTTTTAACGTACTGATCTCTGAGCCCTGCCTTGCATGCTGCACGAATACAGGATCTATACCTCCGGTCTTCAGGCGTTCGGCGAAAAGACCGTCTTTGTAATGGCTTGAAAGAAATTCTTCGACCGTTAAGTCATTCGCATTGGTTACGCGAAGTATTGCTGTTACGGCAGTATCGGTAATTGCATTGGCTGGGATCTGCAAATATCCGGAAATCTTTTTTTGGAGAAGCCATGACTTCAATGAATCTGCCGTATTCCCAGTAATAATTTCCGGTTCGATCATTGTGATATGAAGCGTAGGACCGAACGATGCGCTCCTTGAATTTCCACTTCCCAGATTTTGGAAGATCGGGCGTTTTGCCGTATCGGTAGTAAAATATTTTCCAAGTTTTCCGGTTGCATCAATAATAACTATTCGTTTGTCGTTGCCTTCGTTAATAGTTGAGATCAGGATCGGAACGGCGATCATTCCTGCCATGATAAGCGGAGCGATGAAAGTAAGGATAATAAATACCTTCGAGCGAATTTTCTGGCGGAATTCGTGCATGAGCACGATAATCATTTTATTCATTTTCGTACGATCAGTTTATTTTTGCAACAGCTTCAAGAAATATTTCCTTCAGCGGCGGTTCGATTAATTCCCATTTTATCACATTCACAGAATCCAGTGCGGCGCGAAGAATATCATTTGGATTTCCTCCGGGCAGCATTTCGAAAAGGAGTTCATTGGGATGAGATTCGGCAATGCGGATAGGGAAGTGATCCAATTTCGTCATCAGATCAACGTCGCCCGAATAAACAAGATTAATCATCTTCTTTCCGGCACGTTCTTTTACGTCGCGAAGTTTTCCGGAAAGAATAACTTTTCCGAGATTCATCAGCACGATCTCATCACAAAGCTGCTCGACTTGCTCCATCCGATGGGTCGAAAGCATAATGCTTCTTCCTTTTGCCTTTTCCTCTAAGATAATATTATTAATGATTTCTGAGTTGATAGGATCAAGTCCGGAAAGAGGCTCATCTAATACGAGGAGTTGAGGATCGTGCAGTATAGTCACAATGAATTGCAGTTTTTGCTGCATGCCCTTCGAAAGCTCATTCGTCTTTTTCTTTGCCCAGCTTTGTATTTCGAAACGGTCAAGCCAGTAATCAATATTTTTTTTTAGCGTTGTTTTATCCAACCCCTTCAATGCACCGAGATATTCAAGTTGAGTTCGTACAGTAAGTTTCCTGTATAGTCCGCGCTCCTCTGGCATATATCCTATCATGTTCTGATGGTCGGCGCGTTGGGCTTCACCAAAGAGGGATATCTCACCGCTATCGGGAAGAGTAATACCCGTGATCATGCGGATAGTCGAAGTTTTTCCGGCTCCGTTAGGTCCTAAGAGTCCGAAGATACAGCCCGGAGGTACCTCTAAGGAAACATTATTTACTGCTTTATAAGAACCGTAGGTTTTCGAAACTGATCGCAATGAAACGAGAGACATAGAAAATGAAAAATTAATAATGTCATAAACGCAGTGCAAAGATACGTTAGTGGAAGTATGAAGCACATATTTAGCGGTGGAGGTAAAGGCATTGTGAAAGTGGTAATTTTGCATTGCCATAAGTTACGTTTTGTATATTTGAATCCCCACATACCTTTACCGATGCGGAAAAAGCTGGAAACGGTATTTTATAGGCTGAAAAAAAAGGCTGCAAGCGGTCTTTTTTATTCTGTTTTGTTTTTGGTTTTATCGGTTGCTTCGGAAGCTAAGTCGCAGGATCTGGGCAATCTCGGCGGTGCGAACCCCGTTTCGCTCGATGGAGCCATCACGGTATCCGGCACGAAATATTCCATTGCCGGAGCTCCGGCACGCCGGCCTCCGACTTCATGGACTATCGTCGGCACTCCGACACTTTCAATTTATGGCGTATCGCTTCCATTCAATTTTATTCTTTCGGATCAGGAAAGCGATTTCCGGCAGCCCTTCGATCAGATCGGCGTATCGCCAAGCTATAAATGGGCAACTTTGCATCTTGGATATAATTCGCTGACCTATTCGAAATATACTCTTTCCGGAATAACGTTTCTGGGAGTGGGGGTAGATCTCAATCCCGAACCACTCCGGTTATCGGTTATGTACGGCAGGTTCCAGCGGGCAGTGGAAATGGATACTTCCACAGCTCCGACGAATAATTATACCTATGTGCAGCCGGCGTATCAGCGAATGGGATTTGCAGTGAAAGCCGGATATGGATCGCAGACAAGTTTTATTGATTTTATCTATCTTCATGCCGCTGACGATTCAAATTCTCTAAAGTTGCGTCCGGATTCATTAAATATTTTTCCTGAAGAAAATACGGTCTTTGATATCAATACACATATTCAGATTATCCAGCAGCTTGCATTCCAGGCCGAAGCTGCGGCAAGTTTTTTTACCCGCGATATCCGTTCTCCGGTTATCGATTCGAGTAACATTCCATCAAGTCTTCGCTCCTTGATAACTGCAAAATCTTCGACAAGTTTGCTTTTTGCCAATAATGCAGGACTTGTTTTTACTGTACCGCATTTCTCGGCTACCTTAGGCTATGAGCGAATAGAACCTGATTATAACTCGCTCGGCGCATATTATTTTACTTCCGATATGGAAAATTTTACGTTCGCTCCGAGCTTCGATCTTTTCCAGAATAAATTCCGGGCTTCCGGTTCGATCGGCGTTCAGCACGATAACCTTCTTGCAACGAAAGCTGCGCAGACCCAGCGGGTGATCGGCTCCGGAAATATCAGCATTAATCCTGCTCAGGTATTCGGCATCGATCTCAATTATACCAATTATTCTACCGGCCAATCGGCGACAAGGATCGTTACCACTCCTCCCGATACCGGCCAATATCAGGTACGCAATGTTTCGCAATCCGCATCGGTTACGCCGCGAGTTCTGCTTATTTCTTCGGAGATGACGAATTCCTTCATCCTTTCGATCTCGCAGCAACAATATACCGATCTGAATATTACCACACAGGCTTCGGCGAACTCGCTGACAACGACCGGTTCATTCAATTATAACCTCTCTTTGCTGAAGAGCGGTTTGAATGCGGGAGGCTCGCTGCTTTATGCCGATACGAAGCAGGGCATGACTACGACGGGCTTGCGGGGTGTGAACTTTAATGCTTCAAAATCTTTCCTGCAAAATAAACTTTCTCTCGGCCTCTCGTTCGGATTCACGAAAAGCTCAATTTCACAAGTCGATACTTCATCAACTCAGACGACGAACTATACGACCAATACGATTAACGAAAGTATCAATGCAAGCTACCGGCTTTTTACGCAAGGGACGCTTTCCCTGGTCATCTATGCGACGGAGAATTCCAGCACTTCTGCCGGAGCAGTCCCTTTTACTGAAATTATTGCCACCCTAAGCTACTCCCATAACTTTTCATTCTGATTTTCCAAATTTCGGAGGGTTTAAATGTGTAACAAAACCCGCAGTCGCTCGGTTTTTAATCAGGAAATCATGCAATTCCCCGTATTTTTTCGTATATTTGCGGTATAAGCCCCCACTTTTTACCATTCTTCTTAAGGCATACAGAAGGGAAAAGCTGTAGTTACAATGAGTTGCAGTCCCATTAAGAAATCATCCTTATGGGTAAAATTTCGTTACGTTAGTGGCGGGATTATTTTTATGTCCTGTTTTATTTTCCTCACCACATCTGTATATGCCACCTGGCAGCGCGTTCAGCAATGTAATGCAACGGTCAATGCNNTTATTGCCATAGACGGACAGAACGGAATTCAGCGTACATCCGACGGAGGCAAGACCTGGATCGATTGCTCTATTCCTCAGGGGTACGGAGGTTTTTTTACGGATATGTTCATGCGGGATTCGCTTAACGGATGGGTGACGATTGAGGAATTCGGCAATAACTTTGCGCCGGGATTATGGAAGACGACTGACGGAGGGGTGACTTGGCAGGTGAGCCGCTTGCAAGGACTGATCACCGGAGTTTACCAGACACCCTCAGCTATCGTATGTACTGACCGATATACGATCAACCGGCTATCGATATCTACCGACGGAGGTGTGAATTTTTCGAAAGTAGCACAGGGGCAGTTTAACGGAGTTAATTTTGCCGACGATATCCATGGCGTTGCTAGCGTTTACAAAGGCACAGCACAATATACTTCCGATGGCGGATTAACGTGGCAGCCGACGAATGTCGTAACGATCGAAGCGTGGGGAGTTTATGCACAGAAGGGAAGTTCAAATTTTGTGATCGTTGGCGAGAAACCCGCTGCCGATCCCTTTCTTACGGAAAATGTTTATTCCTCAAATGATTACGGCGCTACCTGGCAGATCGCAAGCGTTCTTCCCGGAAGAACCAGCGGTCATGTTGCCGGAGTCGGTCCTGTTATTTATACACAGAGCTTAACGACGTGGCAATATGCTAATTCGATCTCCGGAATGTATCGCTCGACCGATGGAGGAAAAACCTGGGTAGGTGTCAGCGGTCCTTCGAGTTTCCGTGACACGCGATTTTCGGTTACCGGTTGTTTAGGCGGAGTCGTGTATGCTTTTGATGAAACGGGAGGAGTTTGGAAAACGACTGACGGAGGCGACGGGCAAATTCATGAGCCGCCGCATAATCCGGATCTCACACCGGATCATATCGATCTGGCTTCAACCTTATGCAGCAGTGATTCAGCCAGGATCACCTATATAAATCTTTCCTGTAATCAATTGAAGATTGAGTCCATCGGATTCATCGACTCGACCGATCCCGTCGTTGTTACCGGTGCGCTTTCATTTACACGGTATCCTCTTCTACCTCAGACGCTCAATCCCACTTCAACCGATTATTTATCGTTTGGCTGGGACCCGAAAAAACTCGGAGTACAGAAACCACTTTCGACGACGTATGTTAAACTTCATTGTTCGATGCTCGGCGGTTCGTTATCTTTCGATACTCTCTTTGCGATCAATTCGCAATCATTTGCGAACCAACCGATCTTTTCTTTAAGTACATCGGATGTTAAGTTCGATTCGATGGATATCTGCCGGAGATTTGTGGATACGACGGTTACATTCACGAACGGAAGCTGTGATACACTTTGGCTTGACAGCACGTTACTTACTGCTTCGACAGACTGGAAGCTGCTTGACCGTGCTACCTTAACTCC
>PLXB01000025.1 GCA_003151215.1 Ignavibacteriota bacterium | reverse complement strand
AGGCATTGCCGAATGCAGCCTTCATCGGCTTCACCGGAACTCCGCTAATGGCAGGAGAGGAAAAGACGAAGCAAGTATTCGGTGATTATGTAAGCATTTATAATTTCAAACAATCTATAGATGATAAAGCAACCGTTCCGCTTTATTATGAGAATAGGATTCCTGAACTACAACTAACGAATGCCGATCTTAACGAAGATATGGAAGCACTGCTCGAAAGTGCAGAACTTGACGATGATCAGGAAAAGAAGCTCGAACGGGAATTTGCAAGGCAGTATCATCTGATCACTCGCGAGGACCGGCTGGAAAAAATTGCTGAAGATCTGGTCACGCATTTCTCCGAGCGCGGAACATTCGGCAAAGCGATGATGGTCTGCATCGATAAAGCAGCGGCTGTTCGGATGTATGATCTCGTGCATAAATATTGGGATGTGATGCTTGATCATCAGTCTGCTAAACTCATAAAGTGTGATCCGTTGGAGCGCCCCGAGCTTGAAGAGCGGATTCGTTTTCTTGCTGCCACTGATATGGCAGTTGTTATCTCGCAGGGACAGGGAGAAATTGCTGAGTTACGGACAAAGGGTTTGGACATTCTTCCTCATCGCAAAAGAATGGAGAATGAAGATCTTGCTACAAAGTTTAAAAAAGCAGAAGATCCTCTGCGAATTGTCTTCGTATGCGCAATGTGGATCACAGGATTCGATGTGCCTTCGTGTTCGACGATCTATCTCGATAAGCCAATGCGTAATCATACACTGATGCAAACTATCGCAAGAGCGAATCGTGTCTTTCCGAAGAAGAACAACGGACTCATTGTTGATTATGTGGGCGTCTTCCGTAATCTTCAGAAAGCACTTGCGATTTATGCAACACCTACATCCGGCGGAAAAATAGATGAGCCTGTGAAGGATAAAGAAGCTCTTGTTGATGCACTGCGAATGGCAATGATCCGGGCGACGGAGTACTGCTCTTCGATTGGAATTGAACTTAGTACGATTGAACAATCAGAGGGATTTGTAACAAAGCGACTTCTTGCCGAAGCAGCAGAAAAGATATTCACTAACGATACAACAAAGAAGCGATTCTTCGAAACAGCCGGAGCCGCTCGAAAACTTTATAAAGCTGTCCTGCCGGATATCCGAGCAACTGAATTCGCCGAGAGATCACGTGCACTGAAAGCGATTGCTTCCGAAGTGAAAGCAAATCTTGGCGTGACTGATATCAGTGCTGTGATGCAGGATATTGAGTCATTGCTCGATGATTCGGTTTCATCCGAAGGGTATGTGATAACGGAAGCTCCGAGGATCGTTGATCTCTCGAAAATTGATTTCGATGCTTTGGCTGAGAAGTTTAAGAAGTCAACCACAAAACGTGCGGAGATCGAACGATTAAAGACCGAAGCAGAACTTACAGTTCAGAATCTTGTAATGAAGAACCGAACGAGAGTTGATTTTTTCGAGAAATTCCAGAAGATGCTTGAAGATTACAATGCCGGTGCATACAATGTCGAAGAGATGTATACGAATCTTCTGAACTTCATGGAAGAATTAAGCGATGAAGCAAAACGGCATCATCGCGAGGGACTAAGCGAAGAAGAACTTACGATTTTTGATTTGCTGACAAAACCTGATATGAAGCTGAGCGAGAAAGAAGCGAAGGAGGTCAAGAAAATTGCGAAGGAATTGCTCGCTAAGTTGAAAGACCAGCAATTGGTACTTGATTGGAAACATCGTCAGCAAACACGGGCATCAGTCCGCGTTGCGATAGAAGAAGTCCTCGAAGAGTTGCCGAGAGTCTATACACCTACTGTTTGGCGTGATAAATGCGAGTTGGTTTATACGCATGTTTTTGAGTCGTATCAGGGGGAGGGGAGGAGTGTGTATTCTGCTGTGTAAGTAACTGACGGGTTCTGTTCCTCCTCGCTATCTTCGGCACTCCGTTTGCAATCAATTAGGGAAGGACTCTTTACTGAGTTCTTTTCTCTACACAAACATCGGTTATGAAAAAGATCATTACTCACCAACCACTAACGAACTCTGCGCTTGCCAAATCGGATCTAATTGAAAAGGCATATTCTTACGCTGAACAATCAAAAGCTGCGAACACCCGGAAAGCATACAAAAGCGATTGGAAGCATTTCATTGAGTGGTGTGCTAATAACGGCGTGAATTCACTTCCNNCTCCGCAGGAAGCTATTGCGCTGTACTTGACCATGTATGCCGATTTGCTCAAGATCGCAACATTGGCTCGGAGGCTTGCCTCGATTTCTGAGGCTCACCGGATTGCCGGTTATGATTCTCCGACTTCGGCAGCTCAGGTGCAACTTGTCTGGAAGGGCATTCGCCGAGCAAAGGGTATGCAACAGGATTCGAAACATCCTATTTTGACCGCCGATCTTCAAGCAGTATTTGCAAACTGCAAAGATGATCTCATTGGCCTCCGCGATCGTGCTCTTCTGTTGCTCGGATTCTCTGGCGCTTTCAGGAGAAGTGAGTTGGTAGAGTTGAACAGGAATGATCTCTGTTTCGTGAAAGAAGGAATCGTTGTGAAGCTCAAACGCTCCAAGACCGATCAGGAGGGCATTGGAACAGAGAAAGCTATACCATTCGGCTCTAACCCTGAATTATGTCCTGTTAGGGCAATTAAGGCATGGATGGAAGCAAGTGCAGAAGTATCAGAGTCTCTCTTTGTTAGTATCAAAAAGGGTAATAAAATAACATTGAAAAGACTCTCTGCAAAAGCTGTTGCTTTGATTATCAAGAAAAGGCTTGAAAAGGTTGGTTATGAAAGCGAGGAATTCAGTGGTCATAGTCTCCGGTCAGGATTCGCAACTCAAGCGGCTCTAAACGGTGCAAGTGACCGGGCAATCATGCAGCAAACCAAACACAAAACACGCTCGATGATAGATAGATATGTAAGAATTTCTTCTATTTGGACTGAAAATGCCTCAACAAAACTTGGCTTGTAGAATTAACAAAAAAGATAGTTAAGGGCTTAACATCGAAATCGCTAAGAGTTATGCGCTAAAATAAAATTAGCGAGACTACCAAATATTAGTTCACTCGACACTCACTCACCAATGAAAATTAGTGGTTACAGTAAATGCGACATATTTATTAGAATAGCGTCTATCCAATAGGTTTTTGTAGAAATTTTAAACTAAGCCCCCTGTTATTCTGTTGTACTAAGTAGTTATAATGGCATAAAAGTGCAGACAATAAGCGTTTTAATTGGGGCTAATCAAGNNGAGAGGATCGGATTCAATTTACGCGCACAGGTGCTCCGTTATATGGCGAAAAATGATAGCATCACACAGGAGGATATTGCGTTGAAAGCCGGGATTCATCCAGGCTCCCTCAGCCGGATTTTGAACGGTGAAGGTACTACTTTGGAAACAATAGAAAAAATCGTCTCTGTTGTTGGTGGGAATGCTTCAAAGATAATCATGAAAGGGAGCAAGACTCCAAAATATACAGCGAAGAATTTAGAAGAAATAGTTGGTGATATACGGGTTCTTCGCCAATATGTCGGACCGACGAATCAAGCCGGTTTGGATTGGGCACAGGAGAAACTTTGGCACATTGTGATTACAATGAAAAATCATCGAATGAAGATCCAGAGGGAGCAAGCTTACCGAGTTTGAAAACAATCTGTTTATCGGTTATTTACTCTCGTCTCCTGTTGCATT
The DNA here is from genome assembly GCA_003151215.1 of Ignavibacteriota bacterium. The sequence continues at coordinate 2,239 of PLXB01000025.1, read as the reverse complement.
CCGGTGCATTAAGAATATCTCCGCTTTCCTGAATCCGTCGCTGCTATTTCTTCGCAAGCGTTTACCATAATGGATGCTTTTGCATAATTTATTTCTCCCCTGTTCGGGTAAGTAATTCCTACTTAGGTCTGGCGGAGGTTGTACCGGAGTGTCACGATTTACAATATGAATGCTCCTTCCGAATAAGAATCCTAACTTACCAACTTCCATTAATGCACTCTGCTTCTATGTTTTCTCGCCAATGTTTCCTGTTAATGGTAAGATTCACTTGTCTCGTTTACAAATAAAAAAAACTTGCGCCGGAGCCGAAGCATCCGGCACAAGTTTCCTTTTCACTGGAAGGATCGCCGCAGCAATCCAACTTTATATGTACCGTTGGCATAGAGGGTTATTGTTGGGGCATCTTTGTCTTTAAGTCGCAGCCAGATTTGAACTTCGGCAGTATCGGTACAAATACCCCAGCCGTCAATATTTGAACCATCATCTTCTAATGCGTCCCGGATTGCTGTTGCTTTTTTGAATTCATTTTCCGTAGTCATGTTCGTATTCCTTCCTAAAATAGGTGAGCGTATTCATATTCTTCTCCTTCGTATTCTCTGCCATAAAGCCATTCCAAGCGGAAGTTCTTTTCTGTTTCGAGCCGGTCAATTTTATTGTAAATCGCTTCCGCCTCTTCGTCGGACATATCGTCACAAAGCATGGCGTAGAGTTCATCAATTTGTTCTGCCAACTCTTCATCGTCCGTTTCATCGTCATACAGATCGAACTGCGAAACGAAGGGAGTGTATTGGTAACTCTTATTTGAATACCATATCCCATCTTCCCATAGTCCGGCAGCTTCGTTTATGATGTAATGGGCGTTTGGTGAGAGTAAGACGAACTTCGAACCCTCTATTGCAGATGACAAAAGAAAATCGAACGACGGATCGGCGAGAATCTTCGAGCCATATCGCTTAATAAGCGGTTCCAGTACATACGAAGCGAATGTTTCCGTATCCGTTTTTCCCTCAACGGCTTTAATATCTAAAATGCCATTATGAATGAGAGCGAATTCTGCAACCTGAAACGGATGTGTATTTGCCTGTTCAACAGCTCCATGCGTTGCCATTCGAAAATGAATGATCGCTTCGTAGTCCTGAGCCTTTTCAAAAGCATTCCAAAAATCCTGGAACGTCATTAGTCCTTTTTCAATGAAGAGTTTTCCACTCTTTACGTATGCGAATCCTGCCCCGTCTTTATTGAAAGCAAAACCGGACTCGGCATATTCTTTCGGGAGAGTTTTCCCTTTTCGTTTATAGATTGCTAAGCACATATAGTTATCCTTCCTTTTGTGAAAAGTTCGCACCTTTAGAATACTCTTTTGCAAATTCCCAGAGATGAGGGAACCGTGTCCGGTGGTATGAGACAAACTGCATAAATTGACAGTAAGAAAGTTTTGTCGGTTTTTGGGTGCAGAAGGAGATAAGAGCAACGACGAATTCCATATTTTTCAGGAATGACTCCCGTTTCAGGTTGCCCTTAAAAATCCGAAATTCAATCGTTACATTGTCTCTGGTAGCGAAATTCAGGGCTTCGTAGCGCATTGCTGACGTTGCTGCTTTCTTATTCCCATAGTATTTGCACCACCGTTCTTCCGTGCGTTGAGCGATGAACTGAATGAATTTTTTATTATAAGTCTTATTGATAAATTCAGAGAGATATTCCTGAATTTTAAGAGGCAACACGGAACGGGTTACATGGACGTGCATTCCGCAGGTTTCAGTGCTAAAGGATTTCATTCCTTCAATCTTTGCTCTAAAGAAATCTTCCCAATGCTTTTGTTGAGAAGCAAAATCTGCCGGAGCGGTTACAATCTCAAATCCATGATTCAAAGAACCGTCATGTTTTAGGAGTGCAAAATCCTCGAAATGCTCTGCAACGGTACGGGACACGTCGGAGTAATCAAAAGAATCCCGAACTTCTATTTCTAATTCAATTCCCAGTTTTAAGCGGGAGTCCCCGAACTCTTCTAATCTATTGGTTACATCGAGGCTATAATCCTGAACTATCCGGTAATCATCGAATTCTTCATCATCGCTGCAATCTTCTTCCCCAGGATCGCATTGCTCGCAGTAATCAGCACTCCGCGATTCTCTGTAATAAAGATTGTCCTGATGGAATACTTCACCGCAACTTTCACAGCATCCGTAAGAGTTAGAATAGCAATCTTCACAAATTGCTTCCTCGGTATCCGAAGTAT
>PLXB01000431.1 GCA_003151215.1 Ignavibacteriota bacterium | reverse complement strand
TTATAGACGATCTGTCCGCTCTTCGTAAATGCCACAGGATAAATATCCTGAATAATATCGACGCCGTTCTTATTAAGCCATGTCGTCCGGACTGTATCCGGTGCGCCATTGGTCCCTTTTGCCAGCAGCATTATTCCGTCATTGAGGAATTGAACGCCGGCAGGAAAGGTGCCCCGAGCCTCATTGTTCGTATAATACGTAGAACCGATCTCACAGGTAAAGTAACTATGATCGTAAAAGGATAGCTCTCTATCGAAAACAGGTCTCCCGATCGGTAAGAACACGGTAACAAGTCCCGTTTGCTGATCGACATCCGCCCAAATAAATTGGTTCGAAGTGGTGAGATTTTGAGACCGCAGGTTGGAAGTAATAAAAAATGCGCTGATCAAAAACAGTGTATGCATTATCCGGGCAAGTCCAGCAGTTCTCTTCCGGATAAGATGCGAGCCGTTCATCATACTACGTCGTTGGCTATTGAATGTTAAATCCTGACAAAACCGACACAAAAACTAGTGTTAATTAAACCCTCAAAAAAGGTATAATGTGCCGCAAAAGCAAGAACCAGAGTTAAGCTTACATTTAAAAGCTTAAAAAAGGACTTGTTACATTACTCAAGTTTATATTTCAACCCTGCGGAAAAATACAGGGATGTGATCTTCCAATTATTAGCACCGCTGGAACCGACAGAGTTTGGCCGTACTTCCGTAAACGGAAAATCGAAAGTGATCATCGGTGCAATGACGGCATTATCACCGACGGTGATATTCCATCCGGCTGTGGCAAGCGCGGAAATACGGGTAGCCGCTGCATTGATGATCTTGCCGCTCTCAAGCTGTTCCTCACGCGTTCCGTTATTGAAACGTAGATCGTTGATCACCGTTCCGTCGGGAAGCGTGATCGAACTGGTATTGAGTACTCGCGTATGCGTAAAATTGCTCGAAAGCAAAAAGTCAATTCCGGGGCCTATCTGCACGAAAGGTCCGTTACGGGCAAGTTCATAGCGGATAAAGGGCGCAAGCACGAGAAAGGTCTCTTTCACGCTTCCATTGCGCTGCAATACTAATGTGGTGTCGAATATATTATTGCTGTTGTTATACGTTATCGTTGCCGTATCCTGAACCAACGTGGAAGAATTGTATGTCTTGAAATCTAATTTTACTCCCAGGCCGACTGTCCACTCATAATTAATAGGAAGTTCGAACAGCAAACCGGCAAGAAATCCCGTACCGGATCCGTTATCGAATTCGCACTTGCAGATCGCCTGAAAAGTGCCGTTCTGTGTATGCTGCCCCACTCCAAGTTCGATGCCGATCATCGGCGGCGGAGCGCCGGGACCGAAAAGATCGCCGCGGCTTAATATCTGCGCCCGAAGAGGCACTGCAGATATCAGCAGTAAAAGAGCAAACCCCGCAATATGATATTTTTTTTTCATAACTCTCTATTTCTCTGCTCTACTGATGTTACTGCTTAGCCATAATACGAACTTCCACACGGCGGTTCTGCGCATCGGCTTCAGGAGTGCTGCCTTTTACCAGCGGCGCGGACTTCCCAAAACCTTTGACGATCGCAACCTGATCGCGGGCTACTCCCTGCGCAAGTAAGTAATCCACTACTGTATTCGCACGACGTTCAGAAAGCTTCAGGTTATATTCATCGGTACCATGTTCATCGGTATGTCCCTGAATCTCGATGCGCACATTTGGATTTTCCTTAACTTGCTGAATGAAGTGCGACATTTTCTGCGGTTCTTTTTCTTTGAGATCGAACTTATTATAATCGAAATTCACCATTACCGGAGGAATACCCGATGGCGTCAGACGTATCTCTTTTTGGACGGTGATCAGCGCCTCACGCTTCAGTGGAATTTCTACCGGCGATTCATACGGTTCGTAATCTTTCAGATCGACCGATATTTTATAGGTACTGAACGGCCTTGCGTCAAAGCTGAAAGCTGCAGTATTATCATCGGTCATTACCGAGACAGGAGTTGTTCCGTCATCAAGTACGACTTTTACGGCAAGCGGCTTATTGGTAAAAACATTTGTCACATGTCCGGTGATCTTCACCTTCGCCGGAACAAGTTTGATGTCTTCGGAAAAACCTGCCGAATCGAAATTAGGCGGAGCCTGCGATTCAATAGAACCATTAACATAACCATTGGCTCCGGCGCTGATACGGATCATTTTTCCTATGGGCGCCATCGCTCCGTAGTTGCGCTGTGAACCGGTATTATTCAAACTCTCATTTGTTGATGATACTGTGAGTTTCGTATCCGGCTCCGTTCGTACGGGCTGGTTCGTTTCAATATCTATCACCCTGCCGCGAAACGGAAGAAATTTCGGTTTCGGCGCAACGGCATTCGGCACGATGCGGTACAGATCGAACCCGCCTATTCCTCCGGGGCGGTTGCTGGCAAGATAAACAGCGTCCTCGGATGGTGGAATGGAGAAAAACATTTCATCGGATTTTGTATTGACCGAGGGTCCGAGATTTTTTGGCTGCGACCATTCGTTTTCTCCTTTTCGGTACGTCACATAAATATCATATCCTCCGAGTCCGCCGGGAAGATCGTTGGCTGCAAAATACAGCGTTTGATTATCGGAAGCAATATGCGGAGAAACTTCGTCGCCGCCGGTATTAAAACTCAGATCAACCGGAGCACCCCATTCGCCCGAGCCGCTTCTGGCGCACATATAAATATCTGATCCGCCATGCCCGTGTTTCCTGTCGCTGGAAAAAAACAGAAGCTGACCGTCTCCCGAGATCGATGGCTGGCCGTCCCACCATTCGGAGTTGATCTCCTTGCTCAGAGGACGCATATTTTTCAATTCCCCTCCGTCGATTTCGGCTTGATAAATATCACAGGATTTGAAAATACCGTCATCGAGATTACATCCCTGCAGCACACAGGTTCTTCCATCAGCAGTAACAGAGATCGCACTGACCGAGCCTTTGCCGGGCATTTCGAGAAAAATTTCCGGATCGCCCCATTCCGTCAGCGATTTCCGTTTCGAGCGGTAAATCACTTGCTTGCCGCCGTTGCGGTAACTGGTGAAATACATCGTTCCCTCGTCACCGGTAATGATAGGAGTGGCATCATCAGCAGAAGAATTAAGATTTCTGAGGTTTTCGGCATGAGTATCCGAAAGTCCCCGGGCAAGGACTCGCCCTGACGACGTATCGCGTTGCGCATAACCCGACGCCGCATACGTAATGATGAATACCGATATTGTGAGCGCGATAAAACGTATCCGTCGTGTCGTCATTATAGATACCGACTGAGACAATGTTCGAAAAAATCCGTTAAATTTGAAGCTGAATGGGAAAACATTCGTTACAAAGTTACAAAAAAAATTCCCGTTCCTCCGATAAGTCAGCTAAATAAACGTTTACAGAGAAAAAGCGTTCAGGCTAATGCATCACCATTACCGGGATATTCTCCGTTCGCAGTGAAGTAGTAATAGTCAGAAAGTAACATCCGTTAGGCTGGTCTCGAACGTCAAGTTCAATTGCCGTTCCGGTACTTCCCATCAGATACGAGCATTGCTTGCCGAGAGTGTTGATCAACTTCACTTCCTTTACAATTTCGCCGTTTGATAATCCATCTATCCTGACATTTTCGGAAGCAGGGTTAGGAACACATCGAAGATGCGTATTTTCTGTAACGGAAGAAACGGCATCGGGCGCCGTCGTAGCGAACCGAAAGATATGTGCATATTGATCGTCCGTTGAACCTAATCCAACGACAAAAATTGCTAATACCCAACCATGAGTCGAATCAATAAACTGAATATCTTTAATTGTGAGCGAATAAAAACCAGTAGCAGGTCTCACAGTATAAACATTATTCCAAGGACCGGAAATATCTTTGTAATCAATAAGGTTTGAAGTTGATGCAATGTTACGATTAGCTCCAACTACCGCAGCCCACGATGCTGTTGCTGAAACGGGGGCCAGCTTAATAAAGAATTGAGATTTAAGAGTATCTGTCGTTTTCCAGGTTGCTCCGAAATCGGGTGAATAATACAAAAAATAACCTTCACGGGGTGGAGTCTGAGTCGAGGATGGCGTCACCCACACGCTTTGTGATCCGTAAAGATACGCAGTGGAAAGCCTAAGAGTTGAATCACCATTATACTTCATGTAATGTTCAGTCCAAGTATGACCACCATCGGAAGTAAGTAATATAGGGAAAGCACCTGCATCTTTGCTCGCCACAGCAATGACTCCATGAAGTGCGTCGCTCCAATTGGACTGAATAGAAAGGTTACCATTATTGCTTCCGTTACTGAGTTTACTGATATATTTCTCAAGCGTTGCATCGCCGCGAATATCACCGAATGTTTTTCCTCCGTCATGCGTAATAGCGCAAGTATCCATTAGTGTTTTACTGTCCAGCCAGATACGGAAACCGTCTTTTGCCGTCCACATCGTAAGCGCCTCGGTGAACTGCGGAATGACTTCGTTCGATATAAGACTCCAGGTTGCTCCCATATCCGAACTCATGATAACTCCTGGAAATTGGACTCCATTGCTATCGAGAGTATTTTTCTGAAAGGACATGATGGTATTATGATCGGGCGCGAAAAGAAAATCAGGCGCAGGTCGGGCATTCGGGGGAAAAGTCATAGCTGTCCATGTAAGTCCGCCGGTTTTCGTAACGTAACCGGTATCAACTCCGATGTAATAACCAACTAAGCTATCGGCAAATACCATGTGCCCTTTGCTTAGCACAGGAAGCAGCGGCATTGCGGTCCACTTCCCCCCCGCAGGCTGGGCATAAAGATCGGAACAGAATATAAGAATGGCGATGAAAGCCAAAAAAAATGTATAGCGAAATCTTCTATAAATGTTCATAGGCACTGGTAAAAGAGTTAAACGTTATATAAAAAAAATTACTTTAGTATATATGCCGTCAATGTTGTTTGAGTGCCTCCCTGAGATGGGAACAGAGAGGTGGGGCTTATCGTAGGATCCACTATTTGCGAAACAATATAGCCCAGCGACGGTGCGAAAGCCAGATGTGCTACTGTACTACTGTTTAAATTGATGAGCAGGGCAGAGACAATATAAGAGAAAACTTGCTTTCCGTTATAAACCGGAATGTTATTTCCCCCTACTGAATATATACCGCTATTGACATAGAAGAGCGAATCATAGGCAACCACATGAACCGGCAACGGAAATCCGGTGTTCGTCAAAGAAGTATCGGCAATTTTTGCTCCTGAAGTTATGTGGGATTGCACCGGATACGTCTGCCACGGCGGAAGAGTAATACCCTGAAATCCGCCCGAGCCCCCCGTATAAACAGAAATATCTCCGTCTGATTCAAAATTGAGATATGTATCTCCGGCCGGAATCCCGCTTGCAAGAGCTATGGAAACGATATGAGTAACATTCGTTTTACCCGAGTACGTCATACCCGTTTGAGCAACGGAATCTCTCGTATAATAAGTTGTCGAATCAATAACCTTNNAAGTGCAAGATTCTGCGGACCGGAATTACTGGTGCAGCCGTTATAAAAAAAAATCAGAAGTAGAAAACCAACAGAATAACGAAATAGTATCTTCATAAGAAGCAGTATGAGCAAGTTAAGACTTCAGGTGAACGCAATCATCCAAAAAATAGTGCACGGTTCTGAGAAATGAGTAGTGCAGAATTAAGAATGGAGTATGAACGATCATCACCATCTAAATTGTACAGTTAGTGCAGGCGGCACATAAGGATTTGCCGAACTGCGATTTGCCGGAGTAAGCGCTCCAAAAAGTGCTCCGGGATAAAAATTCATCTTCCAACCGGTGCTCTTGTCGTCCCCTGATCCTTTACCGATAGCATTTACCATGATGGCAAAGCCAGCTGCCGTACCAAGCACCGACGGAATAGAAAAGGACCATAGGTTCTGGAAATTCTGATGTCCGGAAAGCAAAAGATAAGATACCCCTGTTCCGATAAGCCATCCTGCAGAGGTCCCTAAAATAACATCGTTACCATCTGATGTTGAATAATGTTTGTCGTGCATCAGCGAATGAGCAAGAACCATGCCGCCGATATTCCCTGCCATAAGCGAAAGTGTTAAACCTCTTCCGGTTCCGGAAGTAAATTCAGAATTCTGTACTGCCGAACCATAAATGATGCCGGTTATATATGTTCCGAAAATTCCTGCTGTAAGAAGAACAGAGGCGCTGCCGCGTGAATAACGCTGATCGTTTGCTAAAAGAGACCCTGCATAAAATCCACCGGCAGACCCCAAGAGAGAAAGCCCCGCAGTTAACGATGCAGAAGGATTACTATTGTTTATCAGTAAACTCAGAGCCCCGCCCTGTAAACCGCCAAACAACCCGCCATAACGAATGACGTCGGCCGTACCCTCTGACATATTGGAACTGCGTGCCACATAATATCCAATGCCGGTTTCAGCAATCCCTGCAAGTGCAGAGATCGCACCGACTTCCTTTCCCGGATTGCCGCCTGTAACAAGAATGTTAAGCAATGCACCGTGCCCCAGCCCAAGGAATGAGCCGCCTAAAGCCAAAGAAGATTCGCCGTCAGTCATCGGAGCATTCTTGGTAAGTACATATGGAATCAAATACCCAAGACCGCCAACAACCAGCTCGATTCCTGTGGCGACACTTGGATTTGACGTCGACGAAGAACTGATAAATAGCGGTGCATATACACCAACTGATAGCAGCGTCTCCCAAACCAGGAATTTTGAACGCGAACTTTGGTCGAGTAATATCGAAGGTGATCGCTCGCTTGCAACTTCAGCAACAGTTTTTTGCAGTGCGAGGATATCTTGTTTTGTTTTTGGTTCGCGATTGCGGGTGAGTTTTCCGTCGTCTAACGAACTGACTTCGAGAATATAAGCGCTATCATTTTGCCGAAAAAGCCGCGCCTCATGAAAATGAGGGTAATTTGTAAAAAGCTGGAGATGATTTTCGATCTCTTCGGTAATGACTTCAAGTTTACCGGCAGAATCAAACGAAACCTGAACTTCCTGAGCATAGATTTTCCCGTATGAAATCATGCAGAAAGCAAAAAAGAGGATTACATTCTTCATGCCGCAAATATACGGCATAAGCGCACTTTCCGTTTAATAAAAAGAGAGGGGCAAAGATCAAGGTCGTCCGGATTCTAATTATTATTGGGTGAAAAATCCAAATCCTTTTCCATGTGAATAGCTTTGGGAAAGAGCACCGAATTTTCGAGGAACACATGTTTGTGAAGATCTCTTTCAAAGCCTTCTAATTCTTTGAATGTCACTTTAACAGTCGTACAAGTATCCTCCGGAGGAGTATAGTCATTAAGAAGCCGGCGTATTTTATCCAGTCCTGTACCGGCAGCCTCGTGTTCGGACATCATAACCGATATCGGACCCAAAACGGTACCAAAAGGCATTGGAGGAATTTTCTTCCCTGTTAACTTCAGGCCGGCGATGATCTTGATCGCAGGGAAAAGCATTTTTTCTTCTTTGACCATGTGCTGAGCCAGATCTTCTGCAACTGTATGGAATATCTTTTCAACTTCGAGAAATTCCGGATGCCGCTGACCGTGAACGCGAGAGATCTTATCTAAATGCATAAAGAGCAACGGCGTCATTTCACGAACGTAGGAGTGGTGATTGTTGATTATATAATCCGCTAAAAATGACAGATCCCATTTGAAGTAACGTTGCGCCGATTCATCGTAAGTTACTTCAGATAGTTCTTCGGCGATCTTCTTGATATCTATAGCTTTCGCCTCACAGGCTATTTTCAAACTCATACCACCTTTGCAGCAGAAATCAAGTCCGTATTTTTCAAAAACCGATGCACTATTGAAATTTTCAGTGACGAGATCACTTAACGTTCTTTCTGTTGTTAGCATTGTTACTTTATCCTCATTTAAATTTATATATTTACTTGGTTCAAATTTAGTGCCAGCGGAATAAACCTTAATGAAAGCTTCATAGAGGCACTTTTAATTGTTGGACGTAAAGAAAGCTTACACTTCCCGATTTTTTCTTATAGTGTTTAGNNGTTTAATAAGTCCCGGTGTAGGTTTTAACTATTCATCATTGAGAAAGGAATCTTAGACCTTACAGTATGTTCTCTCTGAAACACTATTTCACTGATGTTATGGAGAATCCATCTAACCTGACCCAGTTCATGGAAGCTGACCACAAAAGGCTGGACGGGCTACTTGATAAAGCCTTTGCCGATCCGGAACATATCGATCAAGCAAGCTATGACCAGTTCCGCGCAGGACTTCTGAAACATATCGGAATGGAAGAGAAGATATTATTACCGTTAGCACAAAAGCTAAGCGGGGATAAGCCTTTACCGATGGCAGCAAAACTTCGACTTGATCATGGGGCGCTTGCTTCATTGCTTGTTCCGATGCCCACTCCG
>PLXB01000057.1 GCA_003151215.1 Ignavibacteriota bacterium | reverse complement strand
CCCGGATTTATTTAACATGAAGACGTATTATGTTTACATCGTCGCAAGCCGTTCACAGGTTCTGTATATCGGAGTGACGAACGATCTTCAAAGAAGAATTTATGAGCATAAAAACAAAATTTTTCAGGGATTTACAGAGAGGTACGATGTGAATCGTTTAATCTACTTCGAAAGATTTGATGAGATCGACCAAGCCATTCATCGAGAGAAACAGTTAAAGGGCTGGAGCCGAACAAAGAAACTTACGCTAATCGAAACCACGAATCCCGATTTGAAGGAGATTGTATTCGGATGAAATTTTTATCCTACTTCAAGAGATCCTTCGACTCCGCAACGATTCGCTCCGCGAACCGTTGCTGCGCTCAGGATGACATTGTCAAAATATCTTTTTTCTGTATTTCAATTCTCATTCTTAATTCTTCATTTTTAATTCCTAATTGTCATGCTCAAACAAGCGGCAAGTATGATTTCTACCGCTATCTTCAAAGCTATGCGATCGAGATCGATCCACTCGGTTTTTTTCTTGGCAGGGTTGGCGCACATTTTGAGCAACGGCTCGATCCAAATTTCTCGCGTGTGTATGAGATCATCTATCAAAACCAATTGGGAGACAAGGCTATAAATGGCTGGTATCAAGAATCAGGGGAATCGATTGGCGTGATCGAGAGGATCTATTTTACGGATAATTCCGCCATGTTGGGGCAATACGTCGGCCTTGGNNCGCGCGACTGCGGAGATAGGGTATAAGATCGCGTTCGGCGGTGGAACCGGTCATTTCATCATCGAACCGAGGATTCTTATGGATTCCTACCTCATCACGAACCGTGATGGAAAGCGTATTCTTCCCTATATTTCAATACCGTTCGGGTATTTGTGGTGGTAGAAGTTTGTCCGACCTGCTAAAAATAGCCGTATATTTGAAGGACTGCATTCGTGTGAGTTTCTACCGGACGCAGTGTTTTTTCCCAAACAACGAAACAGTACCATTAAAAAATATGAAATTCGGATTCGTAAAAATTTTCGCTTTGATCGCACTTTTCGCCATTTCTTTTTCGGCGAGCAATACCTATGCTCAGGCTCGGCCAAGCCCTGCTACACAAGTCGTTTCGGTCGATTTCATTCCGCTCGTGCTTGTGTTTCCGGTCACGTTTCAATATGAGTACAAGATGGATCCGGTTACGAGTTTGGCGCTCCGCCTGCAATTCTGGCCGGGTATTGCTGCAAATTACACGGGATTTGGATTTGGCGGAGCTTATCGGATCTACATTGCCGATAGCCGCGCCCTCACGGGTCTTGCCGTTGCTCCCGCAGCGGATCTTTTCTTTTTTCAACAAGCGCAGCAAACGGGTGGAACCGGCAACCGGACAGCCATTGGCTTAGACCTTGGAGGCGATCTTACCTATAAGTGGATCTTCGATCAATTCGCCATCGAGCCGATCTTCGGTCTTCGTTTCGGCTTTGGCGGGCAGTATGCGCCTCCCGTGTTCACCACGATCCAGCCTCTGATCGGTTGCTCGGTCGGGTATGCGTGGTAATCGGTATTTGGTAAGCGGATTTCTGGTAAATCTTTCATGCCGATCGGGGGTTAGCGTTCATGGGCACAGGATGCTCATGAACCTATCTTTTTCCAACACATGACGAAACGCTTCGCCTACATCGTGATCTTGCTATTAGCGGGGGGTGAAGTATTCGCGCAGGAGGCATCGATCATTCAGGTCATAAAGGTTCCTACTCTGGTGGATACGATGACCGTCATGCCGTATCTTACCGGAAGCATGAACCTCTTTTCCGGGAAAGCATTTCTTGAGAATGCTACCGGCGCTGGATTCGGAGCCGGATTGTCATTCGATATGACGAAAGAAGGACAGAAAGCCGGATTCCTGTTCGATTTTGCATTTCAGGATATGTCTGGCTTCGCCGCGAATGGGAATTATGTGCGAAATCCGGCAGATAGCGTCCTCGAACCTGCCGACGCCTATCACTATTGGTATTATCTGGTTTTCGAGCCATTTCTCAAGCTACAGACGAGCGGAAAACAAAAGGGATATTTTATCATCGGTGCGAGCGTGGGTTTCGCGGTGCTTTCCGAAACGGTAAGCATCGGACAAAAGCTAACAGAATACACCGCGTGGGACCAAACGCCGTATGGAAATAGGTTCCGTTTCGATCTGCGGGCTGGGGTGGGAGTGGAACTTGCAAAGATACACGGGCATGAGCTTATCCTCGAAGCGCGCGCCGGATATCCGCTCACGAACGTGATCACTAACTACGCAAACATCTATGGCGGCAACGGTCCCGGAAATTGGATGATCATCACCATCCAAGGGAATTTGGGACTACGCCTATAAATCTCTTTTAATCTAAAAAAATCTCATACATCAAGGTTCAGACAACTATTATGAAAAAAGGAACGCTGATCGTCGGGGGCATCGTACTACTTCTGCTTATTCTTTTTATGTGGTGGCGCAGCACGTACAACAGCTTCGTCAATATGGACGAAGGCGTCAAGGCGCAGCTTGGACAGCTTAACAATGTCTATCAGCAGCGCGCTGACCTGATTCCGAATTTGGTCGAGANNACGCTGACGGACGTCATCACCGCCCGCAGCCGTGCAACGGGAATTAATCTGACGCCCGAAGCTCTGAAAGATCCGCAGGCATTCCAGAATTTCCAAAAAGTCCAGGGCGATCTTTCGAGCGCACTCTCACGCTTGAAGGTCGTGATGGAGCAATATCCGCAGCTTAAGAGCCAGGAGAATTTCACCGTGCT
>PLXB01000081.1 GCA_003151215.1 Ignavibacteriota bacterium | reverse complement strand
CCCTTACAGTTTTAAGGGATTGGGAAATACGATCGTCGTTGACGAGATCGACTTTTTCGGAACAGACTTTCAAAACAAAGGGCTATATATTTTCTCAACAGAAGATACGGATACGCTGGCAGGAAATTCTCATTATCATCCTGTCACGCTTCTTTCACGCGGACCGATCCGCCTTAAGTTTGCAGAGATCTCCGTTTCTGCAGATTCATTAACCGGTGGACCGGGTGGTGGTGGTGGTGGTGCGGGTTTTGCCGGTATAGGTGGTGCCGGGTATACAGGGGGGGGGAGCGATTCTGCTTATTCGCCCGGTAATATCGGTTCNNCGTCCTCGACCGGAATTCTCGGCGGTGAAAGTTCAGTTTTTCCAAATGTCGATCAGGGCGGAGGCGGGGGAACCGGATGCCCTTATGGATCGAGCGGCGGTATAAGCGGAGGGAATGATACATCACATATGGGCGGATTTGGGGGTGGTTCGGCCGGAGGCGAAACGATCGGAACTGAGTTTGGCGGAGGGGGCGGAGCATTTGCCACAGATGGCGGAACCGGCGCCGGGTCCGGAAATAACGGGGGAAAAGCCTATGGCGGAAGGTTCCTCTTGCCAATGCAGGGTGGATCAGGAGGAGGAGCAGGAAATCATGTTTCGGAACTTGATTCTACAGCGGGATCAGGCGGAGGTGGCGGTGGAGCATTGACGATAATTTCTTATGATACCATCTCACTTACTAATAGTTTTTTAACAGCCGATGGTACCAGCGGAGTCTCCGGTGTAAATGTTGTCGATGCCGGCGGAGGAGGTGGATCGGGGGGTGCCATATTACTTTCAGCGCGCAATGGAATTCTTATGGACAATACGACGATCTCTGCAAATAGCGGCTCCGGAGGACTCGGAGGAAAGGGTGTAGAGCAAACGAGCAAAGGCGGAACAGGAGGAAAGGGAAGAATTCGTATTGATGGTGAAATAGATACAGTTTCGAATTTTTTCATATCCGGACCGACCCTTTTTCTTTCCCCAATAGATCTGAACGGACCGTACGCACTTTTAAGTGGCATGGCCGGCGATTCTGCGAGCCTGACAGATTCGATACGCATCTACTACCGAAATCAACATTCGTCTTGGAAATTTTTCGACACGGTAAGATTTAAGAGTAATGGAAGATTCCGCTGGCACGCATTTCTTCCCACCGGACATGACTCATCCCTCTTTGTCTCAGTAATGGCACAAGTGAAAGCTCCTGATCACAGCTTCGCAAATTTTGAGCCGGAGCGTTTACTCTCGCATTTATCGAGCGGCATAATAAGAACAAAAGCAACTCCTCATCTTGTCTTGGAGCAGGATACGCTCATTTTCGGATGCTTTAAAATTGGAGATACTTGCGTAACTGCAAATTTCTACGTTGCAAATTTGGGAGAAGATAGTCTTCATATTGATTCTATCATTATTTCAAAAAATAATTTTAGTACCGGGCAGAAGACGAAAGATATCGGGTATTATATGCCGGATAGCCTTACAATACAATATTGTCCGACAACAGTCGGAAAAGATACATCAATAATAACATTCATTTCCAATGATACTACTCGAACTGCTGTGCTGATCGGTTGCGGCATTAATAAAGATACGCGCATTACTCTCAAACCTGCAATCCTGGATTTCGGCATTGTACATGTCGGAAAATGCGATACATTAAAACTAACGGCGCATTCAGTCGGAACAGATTCTGCATTACTAAGCCCTAATGGATTCTTCCATCCGCCATTTACTATTCTGCAGCCTTTGAAAGATACCCTTCTCGCTCCGAAGGACTCGGTGCATATTCTTATTTCATTTTGTCCGAACGATACGGGCATATTTCATTCATCATTTATTCTCACAGAGAAGCGCGATTCGGTAAGGGTATCAGGCACCGGAACAATAAGAATAAAAGCTTTACGCACAGATGATAATCTTCAAGGAAAAAGTCTTTGCCTCAATAACTGCGACACTATCAAGCTTAAGCTTTCATCGATAGGCAATGATCCGGTTACAATTGATAGTATCATCGGAGTGACATTCGCCTCACAAACTCTTCCTTTTGTCATACCAGCTCAATCCGATACAATGGTTACGATTCGTTATTGCGCAACAGAAAAAGGAGATACTTCTGTTCGCATTACATATATTTCTGATGCCGATTCGTCTAATACTTCACTATTGCATTATCACGGAGTTCACCCGGAGTTTACTTATGATTCTGCTCTGAATTTCGGGTCGCTATGTCCCTCTGTGAGCGAAATGCTAACGTCTTCGATCGTTAATACCGGAAATGACACTATTAATATTAGCTCGGTTCGGCTGCTACACGGAACACCGTTTACCGTTTCAGGGGATACCATTTCGAAGACTGATACTGCAAATGTTATTGTGCATTTTACTCCAACTGCAAGCGGAAAGTATAATGACACTTTAGTTGCTGTTGTTCGTTTAGGACTGTGTGGAGATTCGATTCTGAGAATTCCTATTAGCGGTAACGCACTGAATGGTGATCTTATCTTTTCAAAAACATCGATCTCATTTGGAGCAGTAGACACGAATTCATGTAAAGATGACTCTGTCATTGTCACAAACCCATGCAATAATAATTTAACGCTCAGTATTCCGCCGATACCGGCGCCATTCTTTATAAAATCTCCTTCAGGGAATACACTCACTTTTGGAGCACTGGAAAGTAAAACCATCATTTATAGTTATTGTCCCAAAGCTGTAAGTATTGATTCAGCACAACAAACTTTTATCCTCTCCTCAGGCGGAGCACTTATTGTTGCTCTTAATGGTATCGGCCAACCGATCATCGATTCGCCATTTGTACGATTTAAACTCGATAATATTATTGCGACAGCAGGGACGCAATTTGGGTATTAGATCTCCGTTGATACGATATCTTCGGGTACGAACATCCGGTCGATCAAAGGTTCGCTGCACTATGATCCGACTTTAGTGGAGCCTCTTGTCATGACCAGTGCTAAGTGGAACATCTCGAATAGTAGCGGTGAAGCTAATCCCGGCACATACCGTTTTTCGGCAAGCAATACGGATTCATTAGTAAAGGGTCCTTTTGCGACATTGCAAATGCTGGCGCTTTATGGACCACGTGATTCAACTGCCGTTTCTCTTGATAGCATCAATATTACTAATTATTCAAGATCCTCCGTCGATTCCGGATCTGTCAAAGTAGTCCATTGTGGGAATCTACCGAGACATATCATCGTCGCCGGCGCATATGCTTTAGGAAATCCGACTCCAAATCCGACGAATGGAAGTCTTCTTTCTTTTCCTGTTACACTCGGCAATGATGGAATTCTTCATCTGAGCATCTATAATACAAGCGGAATGACTGCTTTGGATAGATCATATTCATTAAAACGCGGGGAGAATACCATCGTATTAGATGTTTCAATGCTTCCATCGGGCATTTATTACCTCAGCGCCGATAGCTGGGGATGGCGCGACAGGAAGACTCTTGTGATCGAAAAGTAGAATATTCATGCAAAATTTTACCGATGTTATTGCCTCGTCGCGTTAAAGACCTCCTTGCAATAACATATTGAAGAACTATGTTGTATTAATACTGATGGAAACTCTCGCTACCTGGAAACATGGATTTGAACCGAATAGAATTTCTTTCGCTGCAATACAAGAAGGTTTGTCAGCTCTCGATGCTGTCGAACTTGGCGCTCGATATTGCGAAGCAGATGAAACGTGTATGTCCGTTGGCAAGGGCGGCATTCCCGATGAACTTGGCAAGGTCACCCTCGATGCTTCGATCATGGATCACGATGGCAATTGCGGATCGGTTGCCTTTGTACAACATTACTTGCATCCTATATCGATCGCAAGAAAAGTGATGGATAAAACTTCTCATGTATTGCTCGCAGGAGCCGGTGCGGAAAGATTTGCTGAGCATGAAGGATTTACCAAGTCGGATCTTCTTACTGATGCATCTGAAAAATTATATAAAACATGGAAAGAATTACCGGATGGATTACATGTCCGCCTCAGAAGATCGGAGGAAGGCGAGCATGAATATGTATTCGAATATTCCGAGAATGGAAAGAAGAAAGAACTCGAACGCTCGTCTTTGAATGAATCTCACGACACGATAGGTTTGCTTGGCCGTGATAAAAATGGTAAGCTCGCCGGAGCTTGCACTACTTCGGGGCTTGCGTTCAAAATGCACGGAAGAGTGGGTGATTCACCGATCATTGGAGCCGGATTATATGTCGATGGCGAGATCGGCGCCGCAGTTGCAACCGGCAACGGCGAACTTGTTATGCGCAGCTGTTCTGCATTTCATATCGTCGAATTGCTTCGTCAAGGATTAAGCCCTGAAGAAGCTTTGAAAACTGCATGTGATAGAATAAAGAAAGATAAACATCTGACCGATGATATGCAAGTCGGCTTCCTTGTACTTCGTCATGACGGTAAATGGGCAGCAGGAAGTTTGCGCGAAGGATTTCAATATGCCGTTGCAAATGATGCAATGGCTAATACACTTTTCAGTTAAAAATGATCGCACTCATCACCGGAGCCGGGCGCGGTATCGGCAGAGCGATCGCCATCGCTCTTGCCAAAAAAAATATTCATACGATTCTTGTTGCCCGGTCGGCAAATGAGATCAATGCAGTTGCTCAGGAAATTTCCTCAAAAGGAGGAAAAGCAACTGCGATCGTCTGCGATATCAGCAGTTCGAAATCGGTCACGGCTTTGTATGCAAAGACTCATCGTCTTGGGAAAGTAAATCTCATTGTTAATAATGCCGGAGTCGCTCCATCGACCAAGATCGAAGGGACATCGGATCAAATCTGGCAGAACGCCTTTGCCACAAATGTTGACGGGCCGTTTTATCTGATCCGTACATACTTGCCTGATATGAAAGCTCTTGGGGAAGGTCAGATCATTAATATTGCCTCCACAGCAGCACTTGAAGGATTTCCTTATACTGCAGCGTATACTGCTTCCAAACACGCGCTTCTCGGACTTTCGAGGGTGATCGCCAAAGAATTCGTAAAACTGAATATTAAAGTCTCGACCATTTGTCCCGGATTTGTACGTACCAATATTCTTGAAACAAGTATTGCTAATATAATGACAAAGACCGGTAAGACAAAGAAGCAATCTGAAACGGAACTCGGAGCGATGAACGAGAGCGGGAAGATCATCGAACCGGAAGAAGTGGCAAAAGCAGTTCTGGCGGAATTAAAGAAACCGCTTGATCCGAAGGGAAGAGAAATAATCATTTAAGACTATGATCGATGCTCGTACAACTTCCCTTATTAATGCTTCTGTACTTTGCTCTCGACCAGAATACCGCAATGAGTTGATCGAGTATTTGCGCAAGATCAAAGAAACATCCTCTGTAACAAGAGAAGAGTTATACGAAGTCTTTCTCCAATCATATCTTTTTGCAGGATTTCCTGCTGGGCTTGAATCTGTCCGTGCACTTTCAAAAGTATTTGGAATAGAATCAAATACGATCGATGAATCCGACGATATAACTGTAGCCTATAAACAACATTTAGTAAAAGGAGATGAGCTTTATAAAAAAATCTATGCTGCAAATGCAGAGAAAGTCCGAGAGGAGATGATTCGACTTAGCCCCGAACTTGCAGCATGGGCAATGATCGAAGGTTATGGGAAAACGCTCTCACGAAAGCAACTCGATGTGAAGACTCGCGAGCTTTGCATTGTGGCAATGCTTACCGGGCTTGGCTGGGACCGTCAGCTTTACTCACATATTTTAGGAGCGAGGAATGTCGGAGCGAGGAAGGATGAAATACGAGAAGCGGCAGCAATCGGAGCAAAAGGCGATCCCGTAAAATTACAGATTGCTGAACAACTCACAGGAAAACTTGTTTAAAGGCGCTCAAATATTAACTGTGCGCCAAATATCATTCATATTCCTATCTCTTATTTGTTTCGCCTGCTCCAAACAGGAGGAGATGCCGCAACAATATTCAAGCTTTGATTTTCGGATGGATGGCTCGCGCTTTATCCCTGATATCGGCGTCCCTTCATCCTCGACTTCCCTTACCCTCCCCTCTACCTTACCGAAATCGGCAAGAGGAAGGGACAGCATGTTCTATGATATCCTTACGACGACGCCAACTCCGCTTCCCGGCGGCAGTAAATATAGTTTTGTTGCTGCTGATGGCATGGGAGAGGTCACCGCACTCATTGCCGGAAATGACACAGCCTCTGAAATATTAACGACCATTCCAAACGGAGGGTCAGTTATTCAACTTCTGACCGATTCAGCATCGATCTATTCTGTTCATCTGATCGGCAAGGTCAATTGTTTCGATCATGCCGGAAAAGTACAATGGTCAACTGTGATTCAAGGTTTTCCGAAAGCAAATTCGATCATAGCAGAGAATGCATTAATCATCACCTCGGATTCTGCGATTACTGCAATTGATATTCATTCAGGGAAAAATATATGGATATATAGAACAACGATGTCCATCGGCGGGACGATTTATGATGGGAGATCCAAGTTGATTATTGCATCGCTATCATTCAATAATCCGGACGCCGGAGATTCGATCATTTGTTTTACTTCTACGGGTGAAATTAAATCTCATATTGCTTTTCAAAGTACACGAATAATTTCGAATCTTTGTCTTTGCGGAAATAAAAAAGAGAAGATCGCATTCGGCTATTTTGGCAAGCCTGATGCCGTAAATAATCAGCGAACAATGCACGTTGCAGTATATTCGGGAGTACAAACGGGGAATCCGAAAAGTATGAGCGATCATGAAGTCCCGTATTTAGTAACAAATCTTGCGTCGAACGGGCAAATACTTCTATCCAGCGGATTTCGCGAAACAGGCAGTGATCTTCAAAGCGGCATCGATGCCTTTAATGCCGATGATACGACGAAGATATGGCAGCGGCGGTTCAGTTATCCCGTTGTTTTACCGCCTGCAATAAATGAAAGATATCTGTATTTTTCCTTGACATTTATAAGTGAGGCAGAGGTAACGACACAAAGTATTTTTTATACGCTCGATCTCACGAACGGAAAGACTCTTGTTGAGCTTCCCGTAGCTGGCGCAAAAGACGGTTTCGTCAATGGCATTCCGATGCCGATGAATGGAGCAGCATTAATGCTTGCCGATCGCAGCCGGCCGGTAATTTATTTTCTTAAACCGTAACCAGTGAATTTATTCAATAAGCTCATAGCCCTCTCTCTGCCGATAGTCCCGAAATCCATCGTCCGGAAAGTAAGCGAACGATATATTGCAGGCGATAAGCTTGCCGATGCCGTATGCGTTGTCCGCGCGCTCAATAATGAAGGCGCAATGGCTACGGTGGATGTGCTCGGAGAATATATTTCATCGCTTACACAAGCCGCTGAAAATACAAAATATTGCTGTGAAGTCCTGCAAACCATAGAACGCGAGAAAATCGATTCGAATATTTCTATCAAACTCACATCTCTCGGACTTGCCATAGATCGAGATGCTTGTGGGAATAATGTTCGGACCATTCTCGAAACTGCGCACGACCATGGGAATATCTTTGTCCGATTCGATATGGAAAATTCTCCATACACCACGCTCACTATAGATCTTTACGATAAACTAAGAAAAGAATTCAATATCGGAGTTGTCCTTCAAGCCTATATGCGCAGAACCAAAAGCGACATCGAGCGGCTTATCGCCGGCGGACATACGAATATTCGCTTATGCAAAGGCATTTATATTGAGCCTGAAGAGATCGCTTTCAAAGGACGCGATGAGATTCGTGATAATTATTTGCGATGCCTTGAGTATGCGCTTACCAATAATGTTTATGTCGGTATTGCAACTCATGATGCGATGCTCATTGATGGAGCAAAAGAACTTATTAATAGTCTCGGGCTTTCCAAAGATCATTATGAATTTCAAATGCTTTTAGGTGTTACCGAAAAGATGCGGCGGCAGATCATTAAAGAAGAATTTCGCCTTCGCGTCTATGTCCCGTTCGGCGCGGATTGGTATGGATATTCCGTGCGTAGATTAAAAGAGAATCCGAGTATGGCAGGACATATATTTAAGGCGATGTTTACTAAGAGATAATTTTCCGCTTTTTTAATGCATTATTCAAAACATTTTACTCTTCAAGAAGCACAGGCCGAGCTTCCTACAATAATCCCGACTATCGAAGAGATCGTGCGGCTTAAGGCAGACCTTGAGCGAAAGGGTTATGATGTCCATAGACATCAATACTTTGGCGGCTTAGGCCCGAATGGGCAGAAAGTTTTTCCACAGGAAATGGAGCGTCTTGTTCTGAAAGTCCGTGAACTAAATGAGCGGGGAATAGAGATCAAAGATCTCGATAAAGGGCTCATTGATTTTCCCCATCTTCGTGCGAACGGCGAAGAAGTATATTTATGTTATATGCTCGGCGAAAAAACAATTCTCGCCTGGCATCCCCTTCAAGGTGGCTTCCCTGCGCGCCAACCAATAAGTGAATTATAATTTAATCATCACACACATATGAAAATATTTCGTTTTATTCCGCTTGCAGTAATTATTATTTGGATATCTGCACTCACTTTGCAAAGTTGTAATAAAACCGATAAGCCTGTGACGACTTTGAGCGATAGTTCAAAAACAACTTCAACGGTACAGACTGCTCAACCCGCTCCTACCGGAACGGCAATAACGATGAATGATAAAGCCAAACAAGGACAGTTGCTTTATTACAATACTTCACTTGGGAAAGTCAAAGTTGCTTGTGCAACTTGTCATGCCGATGGCACTCCGAAAACACAGTCTACTCAGATCTTTATGGGGCATACCCTTGCCGGTGTTACCAGCCGTACAGCAACCTGGAATGGTATGTATAAAGGCGTCGATCTGAAAAAATATGCCTATGGCGGATCGCTTTGCGCAGCAATTTTTCAGAAACGAGCAGATATCAAGACGGTCGATAAAGCATTGAGCGCCGATGAAGTTGATGTGCTGAATGAATATCTTGCTGCGATTAGTGCAACCCCTGGAGCAATGACATCGAACTTGAGAATACAGTGGGTTGGCAAGCCGACATTCAGCGACGATCCAACCGAGCCGAAAATAGCGGCACCGGCGGTAAAGGCAATCATGAAATTACCCGGGGATCCGAAAGCCGGAGAAACTGTTTTTGGACAGTCATGTGGTACTTGCCACAGTATTAAGGATAAGAAGATCGGACCACCGATGGTGAAGGCAGCGAAAGATATGAATTTTGTTGCTCAAACAGTCCGCTTCGGTTCAGGGGATATGGCTTTTTATGGAAAAGATGTCTTAAGTGATCAGCAAATTGCTGATGCTATTGCCTATATACAATCGCAGTTAGGGAAATAGTTGTCTGGTAGAGGAACGCTGTGCGTGCCCTCTTCGAATTTATCTATATATTCAGGCAGGGGCATGAGCAGCATGTCCCTGCGAATCAAAATTCCAATCTTTCCGTAAATAATATACATGAAAAGAATTTGGATTCTACTTTTCCTTTCCCTTTTGGTTGCACCCTCTGTTTTCTCTCAGTCTAAGCTCCTCATTCCTATGGACTTAGAGCAAAGTGACCATCTTAAGGCATACGGCATTACCTACTGGGCACTAACAAAAGGGATTAATATTGATTGGCTTTTGAACTATCGAGGAGGATCGTTCATGGCTGATTATGAGGATGTTCTTGCTGCCGAATGTCGTATCCGCGGCGTGAATTTTGAAAAACTCGATGCTTCAAGTGCGCAATCGATCTATGCTCTGGTTCAATCCGAAGAAAAAAATATGGACGCAGTCAAGTTGGAGAAGGCTCCAAAGATCGCTGTTTATGTACCCCCGGGTTTTCAGCCTTGGGATGATGCTGTTACTCTGGCACTTGATTATGCGGAAGTACCGTATGAAAAGATCTGGGATGAAGAAGTCCTTTCCGGTAAACTTTCGAAATATGACTGGCTGCATTTACATCATGAGGATTTTACCGGACAGTACGGAAAATTTTACGGCAGTTCACGCAATGAGCCATGGTATCAGGCACAAGTTCGATTGCTCGAAGCGGAAGCAAAAAAACTCGGTTACGCAAAAGTGAGCGAAATGAAAAAAGCCGTTGCCCGAAAAATTAAAGATTATGTTGCCAATGGCGGTTTCATGTTTGCCATGTGTTCGGCAACTGATAGCTATGATATCGCACTCTCGGCAGAGAACACCGATATTTGCGATGCTGTATTCGATGGCGATCCGATGGATCCGGATTTCGCCTCAAAACTCGATTTCAAAAAGACTTTTGCATTTGAGAATTACAAGCTCGAGACTTCTCCGATGGTTTATGAATATTCCGAGATAGACGTCCAGCCGAATGAGATCGGCCCCAAGGAAAGCGATTACTTTACTCTTTTCGATTTCAGCGCGAAGTTCGATCCTGTTCCTACGATGCTGACGCAGGATCACGTCAACGTCATTCAAGGTTTCATGGGGCAGACGACGATGTTTCACAAGAGATTTATCAAGAAAAATGTGACTATTCTTGCCGAAAATAATGGCACGGAATTTGTCCGCTATCTTTATTCCAATTACGGCAGAGGCTTCTTCGCATTTTATGGCGGGCATGATCCCGAAGATNNTGCTCTTCCCTGCGGCAAAGAAGAAGAAATTGAAAACATAACCAATGTTATTGCAAGGAGCGTAACGACGACGAAGCAATCTCCGGAGGAATTCCAGAAAGCAAGATTCTAACATCTTCAAGTAGTTATTTCTTGCGGCTGACAACTCAGAAAGAAAGTTTTCTTCAACCTGTTTTTCTTTATTCCAAATGATACT
>PLXB01000346.1 GCA_003151215.1 Ignavibacteriota bacterium | reverse complement strand
GATGAATTTTATGAGTTTGCTTTTGTCGGATCGTTCATGCTTTTTGCCCGCATGTGTGCCTGGTTCGATACGAACATCGTCGATGGTATTGTTAATGGCGTAGGTAAGAGTACTGTCGTCGTTTCAAAGATCGGTGGATGGATCGATAAATATATTGTGGATGGACTTGTCAATTTAACTGCCGGAATCACGCAAGTCATCGGCATGGGTTTCCGCTCTGTTCAGACCGGAAAGATCCAGACCTATCTTGCCTGGACACTTGCCGGAGTTGTAGTTGTGTTTGCCGCTATCGCATGGAAATTATTATGAAAAAAACTCTCCTCATATCGCTTTCTGTATTTATGCTGTATCTCGGTACAAATGTTTTGGTTGCCCGAGCGCAAGCTCCGCTTTCAGTAAGCAGTCCGAAACTTGCTGATGTCGTACCGGGAGTGCTTTATATTCAATTGAAAGCAAGGCACGGAATTGATTTCGATCATCTCAGCCCGTCACATACCGGCAATGCTGTGCTCGACGATCTTTTTGCAGCCATCGGCGTCACTAAAATTGCGCCTTTCGATCCCGACGCAAAAAACTATGCTGTTGCACGTCGTCATGGTATCGATAGGATGTACGTCATTAATTTCTCTGATGAAGGTCGTTCTCCGCATCTTCTCTGCAATGATTTTGCGAAACTCGACGTGGTAGAAAATGCAAGTCCGCGTTTTATTTTTCAAAAATGCGTTGTCCCAAATGACCCGCAAATTGCAAGTCAATACGCATTGGATAATTCACATATGCACATACTCGATGCCTGGGGAGTCTCCGAAGGCAATGCAAATATCATTATTGCCGATTGCGACGAAGGAGTGAATTATAATCATGAAGATCTCGCTGCTCATATCNNTTGGTTATGATATCGTCGGCGATAGCGGAACCGCGCAAAATTTTATTCCGGATAATGATCCTATGCCGGGACCGAATCAAAGTCACGGTACATTCACTTCAGGATGTTTCGGCGCTGTACCGGATAATGGGTTGGGCGGAGCCGGATCGGGATTTAATTGCAGAATCATGGCAATAAAGATCGCCGATAATTTAGGGAATCTTTATGGAGGGTATGAAGGAATCCAGTATGCCGTAACTCACGGTGCAAAAATTATTAACTGTTCATGGGGAAGCCCGAATGCCGGAATACAAGAAATTGCCTTCGCGCAAAATTTTGTTTACGAAGCACTCGATACAGGAGCGCTTATTGTTGCAGCAGCAGGAAATGATGGAGTAAATATCGATCTTTCAATAAACCATTTCATTCCCGCTTACTTAAATGGAGTTCTCTCTGTGGGAGCAACCGATGAAGCCGATAAGCCTGCTTCTTTTACGAATTTCGGAAAAACAGTTGATGTATTTGCTCCGGGCACAGATATATTTTCTACTTCATTCCCGGGAAATAACGCCTATAATTCTGAAAGCGGTACTTCGTTTTCCTGTCCGCTGACTGCCGGAGTTGCAGGGTTGATATGGGCAAAAAATCCTGCATGGACGCCAAAATTTGTGGCTCGTCAGATCATTCAGACATGCGATAATGTGGTCAAGCCTACCGATAGAGCGCATTATTGGGGCCGTGTCAATGCATTTACTGCGTTGACGACTCAGACCGTACCGGGATTAGAGATCACCGATTTCACCATTGATGGAGTCGATCACGGCGGATTGCATTATGTGAATAAGGAATATACGATCGAGGTTACATTTAAGAATTATATGGCAAATGGAACAGGCATTCAGGCGCAGCTTATTCCTGTTCCGGGTACTATTACCTCTGACCCTACATTGCCGGCCTATACTGTGCAGCAGGCAATTTCGCAACTTGGAGCGATGACAGCCAATCAGCAAACTGCCGGCGCTTTCAAATTTACCCGTGACACTAATGACGATGGATTAGGCGGTCAACTTCCTATGGGTTTTGTCATTTCGTATGGCTCCGCAACTGTTGGAGGCCAGAAATATTTTGATACATTACTGCTCAATGTCGATATAACCGGCGATAATGCATATCCGATGCAGGGAGTTTCTTCCGCTAATTCAAACAGATTACAATTATTGAACAGCTACCCCAATCCGGTTTCCGGAAAAGGCATAATTAATTTCGAACTTGCAGAGAGAGAATATGCAAAACTGAGCATCTGCGATGTCTTAGGAAGAACGGTGAGCATTCTTTCAGAGGGCATTTCGGATATAGGCGATCACACCGTTCATTTCGATGCTCATGCGCTTGAGAACGGCGTCTATGTTTATAAACTCGAAACATCGGACGGAGCGGTAATAACAAAACGTATTATCGTTATCCACTAACAAATTTTTACACGCTAATTAAAGACCAGATAATATGCAGCTTGGCTATCCGATCTTATCGATACTGACCCTCCTGCCTATCGCAGGAATTATCGTCACGGCATTTGTACCGAAAGAAAGTGTGAGGATGATTCGCGGTATAACAGTTGCCGTTACCGCATTGCAAGTCATCTTTGCTATCATCTTATGGGCGAATTTTAACGGCTCCATGGCAGGGGTCAATGATGTCAAGAGCTTTCAGTTCATCGAAAAGCACGAATGGATACGCATCTCCGGTCTCGGAGTCTTCGGCAATGTTGCAATTGATTACTTTATGGGCATTGACGGACTTTCCGTCCTGATGGTACTTCTGACGGCGCTGATCTCGTTCGTCGGTGCGATCGCAAGTTTTTCTATCGAGAAGCAGCATAAAGGGTACTTCATCATGTATTTGCTCTTAGTTACTGGCATGATGGGCGTTTTCTGTTCGCTAGATTTCTTCCTCTTCTATATTTTCTGGGAGCTGATGCTGCTGCCGATGTATTTCCTTATTGGTATCTGGGGCGGTCCGCGCAGAGAGTATGCTGCGATCAAGTTCTTCATTTATACGCTCTTCGGTTCGGTTTTTATGCTCTTGGTAATGATCGGCTTGTATTTCACGACACAAGTGATGATCGGCGGCGTTGCTTGGCATACGTTCAGCATGCTTGATATGATGAATCCCGCAAATCATGTGGCAGGATCCATTTTTGCAACGATCGGCAATACGTGGCGATACGTCGGTTACCTGGCTCTCTTTCTCGGCTTTGCGATCAAGATACCGATGTTCCCATTTCATACGTGGCTTC
>PLXB01000212.1 GCA_003151215.1 Ignavibacteriota bacterium | reverse complement strand
GACTGTTCGACACCTGCACTGCTGGTTCCGGAGAAATACGAAGCGCTTGTTATCTTTTGAGTATTGTCTGCACTCATCGAAACTCTATGATTCGCATTTGTGACCCATTCATATTGATAGGTAACTGTGGGCGTAAGAGTAATACCTGAATAGGAAGTCGTTTGTGTTGTCTTTGTAGTAATCCGAAGAGCATCATTCGTGGATGCCATAGGAGATTCGCCGTTCTTGCCATGTGCTGAAGTCGGAGTAATGAGACTTCCGTAGCTATCGACCGTTACTTGTATTGAATCAGAGACTACGTAACCACTCGGAAGATTCGGGCTGTTCCAGGTAGAATTGCTGTTCCAGGAGCGTTGATATTGTAATGGAAATTGATATTGCTGCAAGGCCGGTACATAGGAAAATAGCTTAGTTCCTCCTAACGTATCGGATGTCGTTCCAAGATTATAGAATCCTGTCTGATCGATTCTAAGAAATTCAAAAATAGTCTGTCCGCCCGGATTTGGAGAGGCGATTTTCAGTACATGAGTAGCGGTACTGAAATCGGGATCGCTGAAAAGCGGTGCTCCGCCGGGGTATGCCAAAACAGTAATAGAAGCAGTCGATTCCTGCGTGAAAGCAAAGGGTGAAAAGTCCCAAGTGACAGCTGCCCCCGCTTTTTTAGCGGTCATACCTATACCCGAACCTGTTAATGAGGCTATTGTATATGCTGTGACATTGCTGCTTCCAAGCTGAGAAAAACCTGCAATGAATTCATCTGCATTGATCGTGATCTGAGCATTGCCAATTCCTACAAAAAGACAAAGTAAAAACGTAGTAACAAAGTGTTTCATAAGCATTTTCAAATAAAGTTAAATCAGTACAAAAATACATCTTTTTCGCGGATACTCTTTGCAGTTCGCAAAATAGCCGTAATTTTGTTAAAATAAGAATTGTTTACATTCCCATGAAAGTTACTTTCCGCATTCAGCGTTATAATCCTGAGAAGGATTCGAAGCCCTATTTCCAGGATTTTACTCTTGATGGACTCGAGGGCACTTACCGCGTGCTCGATGCATTGCACGACATCAAGTGGAAGCATGACGGCACATTGACCTTTCGACGTTCCTGTGCGCATGGGATGTGCGGCTCGGATGGCATGAAGATCAACGGGAAGAATACATTGGCATGCTCGCTGCTGTTACAGGACATAAAGGGGATCGGCGATGGAAAGGTTGTGACGATCGAACCTCTTCCGTATCTGCCTATCGTCAAAGATCTCG
The DNA here is from genome assembly GCA_003151215.1 of Ignavibacteriota bacterium. Next base: position 3,911 of record PLXB01000212.1, on the reverse strand, counting down.
TGATCGAGATGCCAGACTTTTATAAAAAATACGAGCTCGTAAAGCCATACCTGATCACAAAAACACCTCCTCCGGAGATGGAGCGTTACCAGTCGAATGCCGATGCCGAACTTTTGATGGAATCGACGAAGTGTATCATGTGTGCTTGCTGCACGACAAGCTGCCCGTCGCTTTGGTCGAATGAAAATTATATCGGACCTGCGGCGATCTTAAAAGGGTATCGTTTCGCTTTCGATACCAGGGACGAAGGTGCGCAGGAGCACATGGAAGCTCTTGATTCGGCTGACGGTATCTGGCGCTGTCATACGATCTTCAACTGTGTGGAAGCCTGTCCGAAAGATATCAATATAACCTGGCATATTTCGCAATTGAAAAAAAAACTTGTAGCTGATGAGATGTAGGAATTTCCTTCATGTCAATTAGAAAAATAGTTTTCTCAGGTCTTTTTCTTATTGTTTGCTCAAGAGAAGTTCTCGTTGCACAAGTTGATACCAATCTTGATGCCGTTTCAGCCGGTGATTCTATGAGGGTTTTTCGTTTCCCTCCACAAGAATCCCTTGCGACAAAACTTGAGCATGCCGGGTATGTGTGCGGCGCGACACTTGCCTTCTCGCTTTTTGATTATATCGGTTACAATCTGGTCAGGGGAGAAAACGGTGCTCCATTTTCATACCGTATCCTTCAATCTCTCGTACAGGCAGCGATTACTTATTTCCTTTATGAAAAGTGTGGAATTAATTCTGCAGTTTCATTCAACTTGATTTGGTGGACGTGGGGAAGCGACATTGCTTACTATGGTTGGGCGGACGCACTCAATCCGAAATGGGCAAGAGATAACAGGACGAATAACGGGCTTCAGGGTAAGGAAATAACATGGGCGTGGTGGACCCCTATCGGTCTTTTGAGAAAGAAAGATAGTCCGATAGCAAGAAATGCCCTGATCGCTCAGGCCACGGTAGGATTTGCGATCTCGGTTGCAATTTTTTGACGATCGTTCTCGATAAATTATTTTACTAATATCACTCTCGATCTTGTCGGATCAATAATCACTGCAGGGAAATGTCGGAGCACATCGATTGCGACGGTGCCCATTATAAAAATATTCAGGTTGCGAAAGATCGGAGGCAGGTCGGCTATTGTTCGACGCGGATTCCGGCTTGCAATATTGACTCCGCTAAGATCAAATGTAGCTACTTCAATTCCTCCTAAATTCTTTTTCTTTCCCGCAATCGAATCCTTACGCCATTCATCATCAATATATTTTTGGGTTTTCGGTTCAAGCGCTTGCTTAAAAATGGTCGATTGTCGATCGGCAAGCGAGAAATGTACTCTACCTTCTTTCAGAGGCGGAGCTTTAGCATCGAACCACATTGTCGGAAAAAGACAGTTACAATGGTTTAATATCGCATCGTCGAAGTAAGGGACAAATATCGCAGCCGTATCTAATCGAGGATCCCATTCAGCTTGCCCTTCGCTCGTTGAATAGAAACTCACTGTTCGCTCGAAAAAATTAATGATCGTAATATAGCGACGGATGAAAGCATACCCAAGTACTCCGTAAAAAGACGTATCTGTTCTTTTATATATCTCTTTTGCAAGTGTCGGAACAAGGTCAGCAGTGAGTGTACGCTGCTTGGAAACGGGGAAATAAAATTTTTGAGTACCGGTAACATTCACGAATGAATCGTCGGGCATGAAACTTCCGTCATTCGACGCAGCCGGATCAAGAATGAAACTCCTCTGGAGAATCAACGTCTTCCCGTACAAATCCGTATCGCTGACAGGAACCGTGATGAACATATAGCCATTCGTGAGATGCATGGGGAACTGTGCGATGAGCGTAGCGTTTTTCAGATAGGTGGATTTATTCTGAGCATGCAGACTCATTGAAAAAAAAAGCAAAACAAACGATAACGCGGTCAGGAAATGAAAGGGATGTTTATTTTTCATCAGTTTGATTGAATCTGCAATAATCGGGAATTAATATAATTTCTGTTCGGATCATCCGGAGCGGCATGCATTGTGATAAAGTATAATCCTACTCGCAAACGAGTACCGCTGGAGTTAACAGGCTGCCATAACCCGGTAAAATTACCCGGCGGCAGAATTGAATCGCGGAAGATCGCAACCGAATCTCCGATCGGATTCTGAATAACGATCTGCACAACTCCAGTATCTTTTAAAGTAAAAAAAAGTGTTACGGCTGTATCTCCGATCGTACGATTAAACGGATTCGGGAAAATGGGAGCCAGCGAATCCACTAAAGCGCCTGAGCTTTGGATACGAAATGTTTTGCGAATCGAATATTGCGCGATATTTGTGACATGCAGATTCGCATCAGGACCTATGAAATCCGAACAGCTAAACGCAAAAAACGAAAAGCAAAGGTTGAAAAGAAAGAAAATAATATGGTGTAATGTTTTTTCCATTCGAAAAGAAGTTCACATTCCAATTTTTAATTCCCAAGTCCTATTCTATACCCTAATCCAATTGAAAGGCCGCCGATGTTCCCGAGCCCTCCTGAAGCGATCGGATCGGCGAAATAAATACCGAGATGAATACCGAAATATAATCCCGAGACTTTCGTCAGTGGGTATTCGACGCCAAGCCCCAATCCAAGTCCGATGTTAAAATAATCCTGTGATACTTCAGCCGTTTTAATAGTAGTACCATCCGATGTTGCGTCAATATTTCCGGCGGCAGTACTTTGTGATAAAAGCAAACCGGCGGTCCCATAAAGACGCAGATCATTGTCATGTGCCGCTTCAAGATAATCATGGATTCCAAGTTCGATCTCGATCGTTTTAATTCTGAAGTCCGGCACAAATACCGCTGTGCGTCTTTTATAACGAGCCTCAAACATTCCCGAGAGGGAAGTATTCAATGGGAAGCAAATCCCTCCCGAGAATTCGAACGGAAGTCCGGCTAGGCTTGTCTGATAATTAATGCGGTAGCTTTCACTAAACGGAATAAATCCAAGGCCTTCGGCAAAAAGAACAATATCATACGCAGTTCTTCCGGTATCCGGGCGTACTTGCCCGGATACCGGATTCGTAATGAAAGCTCCTAACAGCAATATCATCGCATAAAAACGCCAAAAAGGAAAATGTATCCTTGGGAAATGTACCAATGAATTTGTATTTTTCTCGTCGATATCCGAATATGATTTCAGGTAACGCTTTTTGAAAGCATGATGTTACATTTTTGCAACAATTGTTCGTAGATTGTAAATCCGTTAGAGTCGGTGAAACAAGCATAAATGGTTGGATAACTCTTTGTGTTGAACTCAACAAAAATAATGCATTATGATGAAATTCCATCTTACTTTTGCTGCTATCGTTTTGCTCCTTATAATCGGACCGGTTTCTGCACAGCCGATCAAAACACCGTATGTATTTATCCAATCCGGCAATGATACTGTTGCTTCTGCAATTCTCCCTCTTCCGCCATCAGGCATTTCTCAGAGGGTTATGGCTGTAGGAAGCCACTTTGCGATTGGCGATAAAAAAACAGACCGCATCCGGTTTTTCGGGACGGAATTAGAATGGACATCACAATTTTTGAACAGTTCTGATGCGAGGATTCTGGCAAAACATCTTCATAAATTAGGTTTTAACGCCGTGAGATTTGTTTATAATGATTATTATTATTGGAATGTGGCAAGCTTTTTTGAAAATGTCAATCAGACTACTTCCTATAATCTTAATCCTGTTCAGCTTGCCATGTTCGATACACTTATCTATGAATTTAAGAATCAAGGTATATACTCATTTGTCGTTTTGAACTCCGTACATGATTATTTTCCGGATGATGGTGTTGCGCAATGGGATACGATTCACGGCAACGGGCAATTCGTACACTTTATCGATAAGCAGGCGGCCCAACTTCACAGGAATTGGGCGAATACATTG
>PLXB01000440.1 GCA_003151215.1 Ignavibacteriota bacterium | reverse complement strand
GCCATCGTATAGATGAAGAACTTTATCGCCGCATAAATCCGCCGCTTACCACCCCACACGCCGATGATAAAATACATCGGAATGAGGATCACTTCCCAGAAAATGTAGAAGAGGAAGAGATCGAGCGAGCAAAATACACCGATCATTCCCGCTTCGAGCAGCATGAGCAGAGCCATGAATGCCGGGACACTTTTCGTGATCGAGTTCCATGTGCCGAAGATCGTGACGATCATGAGGAACGTCGTGAGCAATATAAGCATCATCGACATTCCATCCACGCCGACGAAATAGGTGAAGGTCAGGCCAGGTAACGCGATCCACGGCATTTGCTCGGTAAGCTGATAGCCGCCCAATGCCGAATTGAACTGTATATAGACGACGAGCGAGATCACGAACGTGACGATGCTCGTCACGAGCGCGACCCACTTTGCGGCCTCGGCACGACGCACCAAAAGCGCGGCAAGTGCGCCCAAGAGCGGGAAAAAGATTAGGAGTGATAAAATACCCATTTATACAAAAATACGAAAAAAAGTAGGGGCTAATGGCATTAGCCCATTTTTTTATATGAGCGAATGGTGTAGGGGTTAATGGCATTAACCCGCGGCTCTTCACGCACCTTCAAGACTCATTCTCCCAATTAAACGCGAAAGGTTTTCGCGGTCATGTTCCCATCGAATCGGATTAGAGGCAATGTATTCCCGAATGCGGTAAAGTTCGGCTACATCATGAATAATATGCTCATAATAACCGCGCTGCCACGGAGATCCAACGATCAAACCTTGCGTTCGAACTATCTTTGTCACACTACTTTTGAAACCCGTGACTAACGAGGAGATACTTTTCTTCTCCAGTCCTTTTGCATGGAATCGACCAGACGTTTCAATAATTCGGACAATCGCATGTATGTGATTTGGCATAATAACAAAACAGTCCAGTTCGATCTCCTTTCGGATAATGCTGCTTCGTTGCCATTCTCGGTCAATTATTTTTCCGATTTCGGTCAATTTTACGTTGCCTTCAAAGATAGTTGAAAAAATTTCCTGACGATGGGTCGAGCAAATCGTAATAAAATAATAACCTCCCTGTGAATAATCATACCCTTTAACTCGAGGGTTTTGCCGAGAAGGAAGATTATCGGACATTTTTGTTGATCGGGTTAATTTATCAACCGAAAGGTTTGGTTTAACAGCGGAACGGGTTAATGCCATTAACCCCTACGGATTATTCAGGCGCATATTTCCCAATGCTGCGAACCGGTGTAAGTCGGAGCGTTTTCGCGCGGATATTTCGCATCAGTTCAAAAAAGAACGGTGCCCGCTTATCGTCCACTTCTACAAGAACTTTCATATTTAGCTTGTTTGCTTTTTTTCTCTGAATTTTTTGTCAAGCTGCGTCTTTTCAGGAATAACAACCACTTCTATTTCATTGTTCGTACAAAGTTCTTGCAAAACGGAATCTTCTTTGCCACAAATAATAACCGATTTAATGCTTTTGGGATTATGACGCTTTAAAAGCTCCCTCGAAAAAAATGCTTGACCCATAACGTACATTCCTAACCGACTCTTCTTGGTTTGAATGCAAATGATGTCACGGCCTGAAATGTCAAAGTAAGTGCTACTGTGTATTGAATTCTCTTCTCCTAAGACAATGACGCCGTCAATCAACCTAATGCTGTTCTTTTCTCCTCTTTTAACAACTTTAAATTCTTCAATAAGCAAGCCGCCTTTGGCTTTCCAATATTGCCTTGTTCGCCATGTTTCATGCTTACTCATAGAGTAATTCAGTCAAAAACTAATTTGCGTCACGAACCAATTTTGCGTCCGCTTGAAGGTTTAATGCTGATTCATTGTCCACAGTCCGGTCGTAAATGTAAACTCTAAATAATTTCACCGTTTTTGTGCAGAGTTCAGCAACTTCGCTTGGTTTCAGTAGACACGCAGCTATATAGCGATACGCGCAACGACCACCTTCACCTACTTCAACATCATTCTTCGTGTCAAACGAGAGCTGGGTGCTGTCCGAAAATAATACAACGGCTCCAGTTGTCCCCACATTTGGTGATGAGCCACAACCGTTTAACATCAAGAAAATACTCGTATCCTTACCGTCGATAGTCTTTTGAAAGGACATCCCACGCCGAAGTGAAGAAGAGATTGTGATGCTCTTCGTAATTTCATCAACATTGCGGCTAAGCTGCGCACATGCTGAGGTTGCGAAAAACATTGCTAATACGATTACAGTCTTCATTTGTAAAGAGCATTAAAACATCACCAAATACCCCACCAAAACGAATAATCCTACCACGATCAGCACGGCGTAATTCTGCGCGATGCCGGTTTGGATGCGGCGAATCGTTCCGGAGCCGATCTCCGTGATGTGCGCTAGGCCATTTACAAATCCGTCTATGATCTTCACGTCAACGATCTTCCACAAAAAGCTATTGCTGAAATTAAAGATCGGCTGAATAACGGCCTTGTCGTAAATTTCATCGACGTAAAATTTATTATGCAAAAGCTGGTATCCAGCGCCGAGTTGAGCTTCGTCCCTCGCCAACGTTTGTTTCCGCTGATAGACGCGCATAGCGAATAAGATCCCGGTAAGAGCAATAGCAACCGATACAGCCATAAGTCCCCATTCAAGCCCTGCGCTATCTGCTGCTCCTGCAACAAGCGAAATCCTTTCGCCTTGTTCAAGCACGGGTGAAAGCCAGCTTTCGAAGGCATTTCCGGCACCGAAAACGGCAGGCATAGCGAGAAATCCACTAACTGTTGCAAGTGCCGCAAGCACTACGAGCGGCAGCCACATTTTCCAATCCACTTCATGCGGCGGATGATGCTCGGCATCGAAGC
>PLXB01000317.1 GCA_003151215.1 Ignavibacteriota bacterium | reverse complement strand
AGAAAGAATTGCTGAAGTTGGAAAGTTACTTTTGGAAAAACCTTATATCGAGAAATCTCTCGAAGTTGGAACGGACGCGTTTAGAGTGGTTTGTAATTTAGAAGGTTTCGATTGTGTAACTTTTTTCGAAAATTCATGGGCAATTGCACGGATGTTACATAATTCATCTGATACTACGATAACTGGACTTTCAAGTATGCTCATGCAAATAAGATATAGAAATGGATTTCCAACTGGCTTTGAGACTCGCCTGCATTATACTTCTGATTACTTTTACGATAATGCAAAGCGTGGAAATCTGAAAGAAATGACAAAAAGCATCGGTAATGATGATGCCAAACTCGAAAAAAAGCCTATCAATTTCATGACGACACATCCGAATCTTTATAAGCAATTAGCGAACGATCCGGCAATGGTTGCAAAGATGGATTCGATAGAGAAAATGATCAATGTACGCGGCGGATTTTATTATATTCCGAAAGAGGATGTCGAAGATAATGAGAAGGGTATTCATACCGGCGATCTTATCGGCATTACGACAAGCATTCCGGGTATTGACTGCTCGCATACAGGAATTGCAATCAAAGAGAAAGACGGAAGAATTCATTTCATGCATGCCAGCTCAGCGATGCATAAAGTGATCATAAGCCCGATGCCGCTTGCCAATTATCTAAAAGGTAATAGTAAGCAGACGGGGATAATGATCTATAGACCGGTAGAACAAAAATGACTTAAATTGTCATTCTGAACGCAGTGAAGANNATTCTTCGTTTCACTCAGAATGACATGTATGAAAAATAATTTATGGTAACCAGAGAAAATATCGAACATATTGCAAAGCTTGCCAGGCTGGATTTTTCCGGCGAGGAATTTGATAAGCTGACTTCGGATATGAATAGTGTTCTCGGCTATATCGACCAATTAAAAGCATTGAACGTTTCGAACATTGCGCCGCTGGAGAACATTAATGAATCGGTTGAGAAAAATGTCTTCCGCGAAGATAGATCAGCCCCATGCCTTTCCCAGACAGAAGCATTGATGAATGCGCCGAAAGCTGCCGACGGATATTTCCTCGTTCCGAAAGTTATCGAGCGGGAAAAGAAAAATTCTTCCGTCGATACCGAAGAAGAGAGCGAAGAATTATAAAAATCGGGAATCCTAATTGATCCCCGATTTCGGAACTTCGCCCGTAAATATGACCTTCCCTTTTCGCTCACTGCTTCCACTGCCCTGCTCGATGGAGATCGCAAACGAATCGGCAGATCGTAACTTCGTGGAGAAATTGAAGATCGGCGGATTATTTTTTGCATCGATCCTGAATGTGCCGATAGCGATCGGAGCTTTCCGCCCGACCGTCGCCCATAACACATAACTTCTATTCCCTTCAAGAGGATGTAAATTCTCCCGCATCACTGCAACCATCCGTTGTTTAGGACTAAAGAATAAATGCTGGCGCGAAGTGCCAAGCAGCGCGCTTGCCATAGTAACGAGTCTTGCATCAGGCTCGCCAAACATTGCAAAGAAACGGTTGAGATCGGAGTTATCTCTTGTCAATGCCGGAACGGCAACAGCAACTGAATCAACAGGCCGTTCGACGATCGCCGGTTCGACCCTTTGGCGAAGCGAATCCGTTTGGTGAAGCAGTGACTTCATCAGATCATTTGATCTATCAAGTTTTGCCGTGCTGGAAACATTTAAGGCAAGAAGAACACAGAGCAATAATCCTGAAAAAATACTTGTACCGATAAAATAACGGGTCCGCCTTTTGAGACGAATAGCCTCTTCCGAAGGAACAGGATCTTTCGATGATGCCGGCGTTTTAACCGGTGATTGCTGAAGTTTTGAAACACTACTCAGAAGCGATGCACGGATCGAAGCAGGCGGCTCGATCTGAGAAGCAGCCATTGCAAGAGTCACGGAAGCACCGAGCATTTGCTCGAGCGATCGGGAGAGAAGAGGATCGCCGGATTCAACGAGGGATTCGAATTCCCTCAAGCCTGCTTCATCTTCTGTTAATGCTCCGAGAACATAGGCGGAGCTTAGCTCCTCGATATGCTCCCGCTCGGCATCGGTATATATTCTGTTGTTTGACATGAACTAAGATAAAATGCATGAACTAAGATAGTACACTCTCCGATCACTCGACTCCTAAGATGGAGACAAGTTTCATCATTCCTTTTCGCATCCGCGTTTTGATGGTTCCAAGCGGTTCGCCGAGCATTTCGGCGATCTCCGATTGCGAGTAGCCTTCGTAATACGAGAGATAAAGCGCTTTGCGTTGCGACTCCGGTATCTGCTCTAAGGCGGCAAGAATATGACGTCGTTCGTCCGTTTGCATCGCATCGGTCAGCGGCGTATGATGACTGGTCGTCGAATCACTTGTGATATCGGCAATATCCTGTTTCGCTTCCAATGCAGATTTCTTATATCTGCGGGAGCGAAGCGTATTAATGGACTTGTTGTGGGCAAGCGTTACTAACCACGTAACAAAAGTACCCCGTTCGTTATCGAAAAGAGCCGCTTTATGCCATACCTGCAGGAAAACATCCTGCTGCAATTCACGGGCTTCATCTTCATTACGGACGATTCGAAGGGTTAACGAATAGATAAGCCTTCCGTATTTGTCGTATAACACTGCCAGAGATTTCTCATCTCCTTGCGATATAAGGGCAAGAAGCTGAAGATCCTCTTGATTCGACATGTCCTTATCAGTACGCATTTTCACGACAGAACGGATTCCCCCTGCTGCAACCATTACGTTTCCGGAAGCGCCCAGCTTGGTTTGTGGTGTATTTAGCACAGTATTTTGCTCAAATTTGAGAAAACAGCTTACTTTTTCAACAAATAAGCGGAGAAATATATTTCAAAAACAGGGAAAAGAGAGTGGGGTTATAAGCGCGATATAGTAAATTCCCTTGCCGAATCTTTAATTCCCGGTCATTATAGAATCCCAAAAACTTATAAAACAAAGGTTAATATTCCGAAAACGCCTTTTTCGCCTTCCAATTACCTCATTTTTAACCTTTGAAGTGTAAGTTTTTCGCTTGCGCCGTATCCGGCTGAAGCCCTTGTAACGGTAGTAACCGCGTTGACGTGTTAAACGCTTATTTCTTCTTAGTGAACTTACCCCAATTCCAATAGACAATTTGGAAAGCGATGAACACTATTAGTGCTATGATTCCGCCGCTTGCTTTCATAGGTTTCGGCGAATATAAATAAATAGTATAATGCCAAGAATAGCAATAGCAATTCTCCCTATTCTGAGCATTAGTTTGTATTTCTTTTCCTTATCCATGCAATAAAAAACCCTCATTTCTGAGGGTTCGTTGCAAATAGATTTAGCTGTTCTCTTTTCCCGCGTCGGGGTCGGGTGGTACGGGACTTTCCCTTATCGCTTTTGCTTGCTCCGGTGTAAGGCTGAATATCTTTTTTAACCCCTGTACGAAGTTCTGATATTCTTCGCTTTCTTCGTTCTGCGATTCTTCGGAGATCGTTACTTCTTTTTTCTCCTTTGTCTTTTTCATTGAAGAGATTTTCCGGTTAATTCAGCATAGGTTAAACGCTTCCCAAAGATTTTCGGCATTGCCATTTCAAAGCGTCCCGCATCAGTCAACTTCCGATAGTTGTAACGGAATGCCTGTTCGTCCAAATATCTATCGGTATGAAATGAAGCGATGTGAATGTAAGTTCCTTTTACCGAACGCTTGAAACAACTCCAAAAGTTTTCCATTGTGTTCGTGTGGGCTTCACCGTTCACATACTGACCCGCCGAATGATCTACCCATGAATGATTATATCTCTCATTCAATCTCTGGTAAGACCTCAAAGAATCTGTATAGACAACTGAACCCTGTTCAACGTTTGCATGAACTTCCGGTTCCAAAGATGTACGTTTAACGTCGTCAACAACCTTACCACGAAACTCTCCGGTGTTGCGCTCAACCATACCCATTACAACAGTCTTACCACCATTCTTTTGCTGTCTCTTCTGCCACTGTGCCAAAGTCGAATTTCTCATACCGTGTTTGTTGATTTCTTTTCCACCGATATAAGTTTCGTCAACTTCTACGACACCTCTCATTTTCGTAAAAGAACCATTACTAATAGCCTTACGAATTCGGTGCATCATGAACCACGCACTTCCCTGATGAATGCCAAGTGCTCTACCAACTTCGTATGAAGAGACTCCGTTTTTGTGATTCAAAATAAACCAGATCGCCGGAACCCACTTTGTAATAGGTAACGGACTATCTTCCATAATGGAATTTGTCTTTAATGAGAATCCTTTCTTGCAGCCCTTCTCTCTGCAACGATAAGCCGGACGGCTTGTAAGAGCACAAACATTCAAAGAGCCGCACTTTGGGCAAACAGGCTTTCCGTCTGACTCAGCGAAGCGGAATTGCTCCAAAAACTTCACACATACCGCGTCTGTTGAAAAGTAGTTGACTGCCTCTAAAAGTGTTTTCGGTGTCTTAATCGTTGTCATAATCTTTAATGTTATTGTTTCCGTATAAGTAAACGTTCATCCGATGTAGAAGTTTCCCGAAAATGAAACTTTTATTAATTATTTTTTCGTTGGGTTTGCATGAAGAAATCACTGCAAATCCAGTTCGGGGAGCGGATAAAGGCTATTTTAGAAGAAAAGG
>PLXB01000268.1 GCA_003151215.1 Ignavibacteriota bacterium | reverse complement strand
CCTCTCCCGCTGGGAGAGGGAGCAAAATGAAGGTTGCGGCGCTGGAGATTACTTCGGATAGTCGTTCGATTTTTGAGATGACGACATCGGATTTTCCGCTGGCGCTGATTGTTGGAAATGAGATTACCGGAGTCAGCGATGAAGCTTTGGAGCTATGCAATGAATCCCTCACTATCCCTATGTTCGGTGCCAAACACTCATTAAATGTTGCTGTTGCATATGGAGTAGCATTGTTTGAGTGTATTCGGATAAAGTCAAAACAATAAAGTCGGAAGTCAAAATATATACTTTTTGATCTATTATTTAGAAATAAATATCAAGAAAAACAGAAAAACACTTGCATTCCATCAAAAAAAGCTGTATCTTCGTATTCTAAAGTATGTGAGGTTTTTACATTTTTTTCTATTTTAACTATTTAGGAGACTGCTATATGGAAAGATTTAATGAACTCCAAGCCCTCATTGCCAGCTTCGAGCATGATTTCGATAAGTTCTACGTTAAAGGAAATAAGTCTGCCGGAACGCGCGTCCGCAAGGCAATGAACGAACTGAAAAAGAAAGCTCAGGAAATTCGCCTGGAAGTACAAGGCATGAAAACTGCGGCTAAAGAGACCGCTTAAAGGCTATTTCAACCCGAGCTCCTTCGGGGATGTTGTGTCTTTGTTGTTTTGAATAGGACGCAGTATAATCTGCGTCCTACTTTTTTATCCTCGCAGTAAGTATTTTCTGCGCTCCCACTTCCCAAAGAAAACTTTCAAAAAGAGGACCTGCAAGAGGTTCTTCGAACTCCATTCGTTCTGGATGCCACTGAACTGCGAGAAAATATGGTTTATCCGAAGGATCATCCCATTCTATCGCTTCGATCACTCCATCTTCCGATGATTTAGCACTGACTATCATTCCAGGAGCAAGTTTATCGATAGCCTGATGATGAGCGCTGGTCACGCTGCCATCTGAAACTTGTGAAATTTTTCTCATTACCGTTCCGGGTTCAATATGCACTCGGTGACGCCTGTCAATTCCATCAATTTTCGTATGAGGAGGGTTTCTATTTTTTTCGAGATCGGCGATAAGGGTTCCTCCATAATGAATATTGAGTAACTGAAGTCCGCGGCAAATACCGAAGATTGGCAGACCGAGTTCATCGGCTTGCTTGGCAAAAGCAAATTCTTTGGTGTCGCGCGCCGGATCGATCACATCACATTGCATTCGTAATTCCGGTTTTCCATAAAGGGACGGATCGACATCTGCTCCACCAGTAAAAACGATTGCGTCGATCTCAGAAATGAGGTCGGAATGTTCAAAGAGATCAGATAAAAAAATCTCATATCCGATAGTTTCTCCTGCTTTAAGTAATGCATTCGTATATCTCAGATGTTTAGAGTTGCCTTCGGGAGCGTAGCTAAGTCCAATATGTAATTTCATTGATGAGTTCTGAAAAGATCGCTAATTCGGCTTTTGAGTATTTCTTCGCCCTGGATAAATTCAATCTCCATATGAACTACGGCAAGATTCGGAAGCGAAGCATCTTGTTGCTGCATTATTATATAACTATATAACATTTTTGCAGCATCTTTTGTCGTCGTAGCGATGAACTCACATTTTTCTTTTTTCGCTTTTGCAACAATTTTTTTTAGAATTGCTGTGTCATATTCCGCATGATCATGTAATCGATATGGTATCGCCGTCGACGTAATCTCAGCAAATGGTCGCTCAAATCTTTCAGGATTTGCAATGCCGCTCAGAACAAGAATGCGCGCTCCATTAAGAATCTCCGGCAGAGCATCGATCTCTTCATCCTCGGAATAAAGATTCACGCGTGAAAATAAAGTTCGGGTTAACAGAAGACGTTTATTGTCCGTGTGAAAAAAGTGAGGGGCATTTTCTGAATAATTTGTTTGAATAATAATATCAGCTTCGTCAATTGCAGAAGCGGATTCACGGCCTTTGCTAAAAGGAAATAATGGGGGGACACCTTCATCAGAGTTAATAAGAAGGATATTCAGGTCGCGTTTCAAGCGCAAATGCTGGTAGCCATCATCAAGTAATATAACTTCCGCTCCAAGAGCGATGGCATTATTAGCTCCTCGAATGCGATCCTCATCACAAACCACAATTGAGCGAGGCAATGCTCGTGCATAGAGTTGCGCCTCATCTCCGCTTCTCTGAACCGTCTCTAAAATTGTATTACTATCACTGACAAGGAGATACCCGGTGCTTCTTCTCTTGTAACCGCGAAGGATAATAGCAGGTTTTTTATTCAGACATTCACTGCAATATCTTGCTATACTCAATGTCATAGGAGTCTTCCCTGTTCCCCCCATTGAGAGATTCCCGATAGAAATGACTGGGACAGAAACATGCTCGGATTTCAATATCCCCCTACGATAAAGAGTCCTCCGCAATCTCATTGCGTAGGCATAGGGATTCAGAAGATCAGTCAAATTCATTCTTCCTCGTCAATAGCTTTAGGTACACAGTCGGTACGATAAGGAAGCGATGCAGTTTCTAAGAATTCTTTTTGTTCTTCAGAATCAGAGGGGAAATTTCCGGCGTCTATAACATGTGAAGTGAGCACGATAGTGCTGAGTGGAAAAGGGATCTGAAATCTATCCCAGCTTTTCGGAAGAGTTATTCCATTCTTGTAATTGATCGAAAGAAAGTACAGTGGCAAATTCAATTCGTGCGCTGCGATAAAGGCGCCCCGCTTAAAAATTTGCATCGGCCCTTTCGGTCCATCAGGAGTAATGACAAGCCTTTTTGCATTACCAACGCTGACTATCTGTATGGCTTCATCCAATGCTTCTTTGCCTGATACAGAACTCGAACCGCGAACGGTTTTATAGCCCCATTTCATAAGAATTTTATTCAGGTATTCTCCGTCTTTACTTTTACTCACAAGTGCCACAGCATCTTTACGTGCTACCCACCAGCCAACGATCATTTGCGAATGCCAGAATGCAACAATACATTTTTCGGGCAGAGGTTCACCAACCCATTCGAATCGGAGCGAATAGATGAGTGTCGTCAAACCCGATTTCAGAATTGTATTAAGCATTACTTACCAAGATCTCCGCTACTCGTTTCGAAGGCGAGTCATTCGGAGCGCGAAGAATATTCCATATCTCATTCAATTGATCGGTGAAAACATTTCTCTGTCCGTAAACAAACTCTAGACTTTGCCTGATTCGTTCGGATGTAAATTCCGTTTGGATCAATTCCGGATAGAGTTGCTTCCCAAGCACGATATTTGCCAAACCAATAAATTTTAGCGTTATCATTCGCTTTGCAATCATATATGTCAAGCGGCTTGTTTTATAGCAAATTACTCCCGGCAATTTCATTAATGCTGCTTCGAGGGTTGTCGTTCCGCTTTTTAGAATACCAAGTTGAGCATGAAACATTAATTGGTGGATATTATTCGGCGAGCGAAAATGCTTAATAGAAGAATCTGTTATCTTTCCATAATTTTCTACGGGCACCGATTCGGATTGAACAATAACCGGCTGCCAATTTTTACCGGAGCAAAAATCTGTGGCAGCTTTAGCCATCACTTCGAGATGATTTATCACTTCTTCCTTCCTGCTTCCTGGAAATACAAGGAGCCAATTTTCTCTTGAATTAAGACCAAACTTAGCCGCAAACACCTCGCGCAAAGAGAATAAAGTTTTTTCTTGCTCTATAATCTCTAATAATGGATGCCCGACGAAATATGTATTTTTTAGTCCGACTTTTTTGTAAATATCTACTTCAAAAGGGAAGATAACAAGCATGTCGTCAACTGAAGAGATAATANNATCTTTGCGCGAAGCTTTCCACGCCCATATTTGAGGGCTTACGTAGAATACGACACGAATTCCTCGTTTGCGGGCTTCTTTGGCAAGACGAAGATTGAATCCGGGATAATCGATAAGGAAAAGAATATCAGGACGTCTTTCTTTCGAATCAAGAAGTAAAATAATATTCTTTAATACACGTTTAAGGAATCTATACCGTTTTGCCACTTCTAAAAAACCAACCACAGACATTTGATCCGTTGAATAAAGGCAATTCATACCAAGTTTAGCGCTTTCCCTCCCTCCTATACCGAAGAGCTCTAACGAATTGCCTTTGGACTTAGCAATCGCAATGGCATGATCTAACGCTCGAGCAGCGAGACGGTCACCGGAGGCTTCACCTGCAACAA
>PLXB01000253.1 GCA_003151215.1 Ignavibacteriota bacterium | reverse complement strand
ACTCAGAGAAGGTTGGAAAGTTAGCTTCCGCTCGAAGGGAAATAAATCTGTCGCAGAAGTTTCAAAACATTTCGGCGGTAACGGTCATTTCCACGCAGCAGGTGCAAGAATTTTTGAGACAATTTCATTTAACAAATTACATAAGAATATATGTGATGTAGTTTTAGCACAACTTCAGTAATTTATTGTGCGGGATATTCTCTTGCGGGTAATTCGATATGAAATGTTGTTCCTTTACCAAGCATACTTTCGACTGTAATAGTCCCGCTCATATCAGTTACAATTTTCTTTACAATAGCAAGCCCTAATCCCATTCCGCTCGTTTTGGTTGAGAAGTTCGGGTCGAAAGCTTTCTTTAAAGTTTCGGAAGTCATTCCGCCGCCTGTATCTGTAAAATCAAGATGAATAAGTCCACTTTTCTCACGAGCACGAATAAGAATTACTCCCCAGCCTTCCGTTGCTTGAAGAGAATTCCGAATCAAATTGACAAGTGCCCTGCGGAATTCTTCGTCATCGGCATAAATGGGAGGGAGATCACTCGGGATATCGACAACAAAACGAACACGCCCACGCTCAGCATCATAAAGAGCCATCGCACTTTCGGCGATCTTTTTCAAGGAAACAAATCCGTATTTGCGTCGCGGCATTTCTCCGAAACGAGAAAATTCTGTCGCAATACGAGTAAGCACATCAATCTGTTCGGAAAGAGTACGGATAACTCTTCGGAAGACTGAGCCGAAATTCGTATCGCCCGATTCATAGGCATGTTCGACATGCTGAACCGAAAGTTTCATCGGAGTCAAAGGGTTTTTTATCTCATGCGCAACCTGTCTTGCCATTTCTTTCCAGGCTCCTTCCCGTTCCGATTGTGCAACATTTTCTCTCGTTCGTTCAAGCTCACCTGTCATCCTATTAAATGCTTGAGCTAACTCGCCTACCTCATCTTTACGTTTGATAGTAACGATGGTTTCCAGACGACCTTGTGTAACTCGTTCCGTTGCAGCTATAAGTTGTTGTATAGGTGCGGCAACACGTACGGAAATCCATGCTCCAATCAATAAAAGAATAATCCCTAATGCTGAAAACGCTCCATACATTAATTCAATAGTACGCGCAATATCTGCCTCAATGGTCTGCATACCTCGGAAAGATGTTACCCCTACAATACCTTTTAGAGAGCCATTATCGGATCTCATAATCGTTTTATAACCGATATCGAAGCTGCCTGGACCGGAAGCCAATGGTTCGACAACAAAGGATTTCTGATGCTTAAATATTTGCCTTATCGTTTCGGAGGATATCTCATTCGGGAGCAAAGAGGATTCATAGAGTTCCGGGCGGTTCGTTGCAAAAAGAATTCCTCGTTCGTTATAAAATGAAATGTCTCTGCCTATTGTATGTGAGAGATCACTTAATAAGGCATTAAGATGAATATTTGAGGCCGAATCTGGATGGGAAAAAGTGCGCTGTAAACGTTCGGCAACTATGGATGCATCATGCTGCAAGTGTTCGCGCTCGATTCTTTGTTCGCGCTCGATTAAAAGTGATCGCGTTATATTTGTGACGATAATCAAAGGTACAAGTGCGATTGTCAGAACAATGAGAAAAATACGGTCACGGAATTTGAGTGTCCCGCGTTTTCCTTTTGAAAATAAGGAGCGAACAAGTAAGGCAAAAAAGATGACGAAGAAACCAATGAATAAGCTGACAGTATTAAGGCTTAACGTCAATTCTATCAATGAATTTACTCCTGGAATAAAAATCATTGCTGCCATTAATCTATTTCCGGAAGTTCTTTCATCTCCGATTCTATGATATATCGTATAGCTTCGCTTTCCATCAATTTGTCCTTCACTTACGACGAATTCTTTTCTTTTCAATAAAGTATCAACTGTAGGCGAAATATGCGAGGGGAGCTCGACCTCTGTAGTGCTGAAATTTTGCAAAGATCCGTTTTGATATTCGCCGTAAAAAAAACCATGATACTGCCACGAGGGTTTCTCTGTAGTTGTCCCCGGCGAACGTACTATATCATAAAGGCTATGGACCGCAGTTTGCGGAAAGGGATCATTCCACAACGAGATCGAGATAAGAAATTTTGGTCTAATAGAAGAATCGACTGGATAAAAAGAATGATGACCTTTTGATGTTAGAAAAGTTACCAAGCCGGCACCGATGTATGCAGGTGTGCAAGATATAGTAAAGCATGGCACTGAGCCTAATAGGTAAGTTTTTTCTGAAGAATTATGGTTATACTGAATCTGAACTGCAGCAAAAAGAGAATCTCTCGTCGTTGCTAAACGCGCTTCATCATCTATCGTGGCATTCTGAATGAAGCGAGAGAGTGTTTTACCGTAAAGATCCTTCACTTCTATTACAACTACAACGTTCTGGTTTACGGCTTCAGGTAATTGCTTTAACCAAATATTTAATGCAAGATTTTTAATATCAGATGAAGCCCCCATGGGGAATAAGACGGGTAAAGTTTCCTCGCTCGTAAATGAGAGAAATGTTTGATCGAGAAAAGAGGAGTAATTCAGATCGTTTACCTGCGAGTTTTGACTGAGATTATGTTTAACGATCTCTATATCATTTGCATATTCCTGGGTTGCAATGAGCGGGCTAAGTAGAAATCCTGCTCCAGTCAGAAGAAAGAGCAATGCCAATCCTGAGCGCGGCATACGATAAAAATATGAAGGGCCGGGTTGCTCTGAACGAAGCGCTGCAACATCGCGGGAAAAGATGATCGTGGTAATCACACAGAGCATAAAACAAATAGCCCCCCAATATATGTCAGGATAGATCGAGATACTATTCGGAGAAAGCATCCACACAGTTACTGTAGCAATGATAGTGAAAAGAATATAATGAGTAAGATACGATCGCGACGGAGAGAGTTCCGAGGCAGTTATCTGAATCATTGATCGCAGTGTTTGAAGTAATATCAGCATACTGCAGAAAAAATAAGATACTCCTACAAGGAGAAAGGAAGCTTCCATGAGAATAAACGAACCTCTGGTAAAGCCAAATCTATTACCAAGATAATGATATGATCCATTTTCTACGAGCGAACTGATAACAAAAGCAAAGAGAAGATTGACTAAAGGAAGAAGAAGCAGAATGCAGAGAATAGTCAGGATTCGTAAAAGCCATTGAGTTGTTGAAAATGTAGCTGACTCATGTCCAATTAGCGAGGTCTTCCAATATGCGCGCTGCGGAATAAATATTACCCACGTTAGTATGAAAAAAGTTGTTATAAATAGAATTGTCGTAAAAAGTTGAAGTGGATTCGATAAAAGTCCGCTTACATATGGTAGGGCAAAATCCTGAGGATCCTGTAATCCCTGGGGGACAATAACACCAAGGGAATCAGTAATGAGCAGTAATATTCGTCCAATTCCCAAGATTACAAAAACACTACCGCTCAAGAACAACTTACTTGATAGTATTTCGCTTTTGGCACCTATTTGAGCGACATGCCAAGACGCAAGCCAGAACAAAATTAATATAAAAAGGACGAAAGCAATATCTCTAACCCCTTGTATGATCTTTAGTAAACCTGTTTGCTGGAATACCGGGGCATCAGCAATATTCAAGTAGCCCAAAATAGAAGATGAATCGTTATCGTCAAAGAAAAGCGGATACAGACTAATGCTTACTGGAGTATCTATTTGTGAAGACGAAAAGGAAAACCTGATCTCTCGCCCTGATTTTGCTATAATATCATCAAATATAGTAAGCGGATGCTGATCTGATCCACCAAGCGGATACCGCTCTCCTATCATTGCCTTTGCAGTTACATAGCCAAGTAGCACTCCATCCTTCGAAATAACTTTTCGAATCGCGACAACCCAAGTGAATATTTGTTCTGTACCAACAAATAATGCTTTGCTATGCTTCTCAAGTAATCCGGCATAAGAAAACAAAGAGTCAAAATTTGCCGTACCTGAACTTGAAGAGTTCCATGCCGTCAAGCGCTTCATATCATCGTAATATGCGACGCCTCTGCCTTGGATGAAAGAATACTTTTCGGAAGCGAGAAGCGGTAAGATTACGGAGAATTTATTTCCTTTCAGAGAATCCAAAATATGTATCGTTTCAAAAAGCGCAGATTGTGATGCATCAATCTTTAATTGTTCTGCAAAAACTGAATCCGTACAAACAGTATCCCTTAGATTCGATATTGCATCTACAATCTGATGAATACGTTCAGAAGCCTGTTGAATAATTATCTTTTTTGAAACTTCTTTTGGAGTTGAACCGGAATAAATTCCTTTAGAGATAAAAAGAATAAGAGAAATAATAATCAAAACTGATAGGAGTGTTGTCAAAGTCCAACGAATTCCGGAAGCTAATTCTTTATAAAATCGGCGTACACCCATATTCAGGCGGGTTAGCGCCACTCTCCGTTGAGCAAATATATTCCTCTGCGTTTTTTTCTCGCCTTGATCGATATCTGACACAATTTCTTACATATTAGCGAATACTTATTCTTGACAAAAGCCAATTATCACGGAAATTCTTTTGAAATCCGAAATTAACTTTACGTAAAATCTTTCTGCCGCTTTCGGCAACGACAAGCGTGCCGATAGCGATCCCTGATTTTCCTTCCTCTTTTACAAAAAGATAGGAAAAAGAAACAGGTTGATAAGAGCGAAAGAATGATTCTATAACTCCAAGAGTCTGTGATGGGCTGAGATATGACCCATCCTTCGGAGCTATCTCAACATAAATTCTCTCCGGGTCAATTAATAACCGCAATGAATCCAGATTACGATTCGAAAGTGCCGAAGTAAACTGTTTCAACTGTTCGTTTAATGTTTCTGCATGAATCGTAGAAATACCAAAAGAAAAAAATCCGGATAAAAATAATAATCCCGAAACTCGAAGGAATATTTTATATCTCTTCGAAACTGATGAAAGAATCGAAGCTCTATTCCCGTTCATTGGGTCCGATCCTACGGTCTCCACCATGCTAGAGCATTATTAATAATGCCAATTGCTTGCCCTTTCAATTTTGCACCGATAAATGGAGTGTTATGCGATTTTGAATAAATATCTTCTTTTGCAAAAGTCCATTCTTTATTTAGATCAATGATAGTAAGATTTGCTTTTTTACCTTCAGCGATCTTAATCCCCGGAAGTTTTATGAGCTTTCTCGGATTAGTTGAAGAAACTTCAATGTATTTTTTTAATGACAGCTTGCCACTATGCACCAATTTTGTTAATCCTAATCCAACTGCTGTTTCGCAGCCGATGATCCCAAATGCAGCAGACATCATGTCTGTTTCTTTTTCATGCGTTGCATGAGGCGCATGATCAGTTGAAATGCAATCTATCGTACCATCTTGAAGTCCGGCTATTATGGCTTCAATATCTTCTTTCTCCCGGAGCGGAGGATTCATCTTTGCATTTGCAAGATGAATTTCTACTGCTTCATCTGTAAGGGTAAAATGATGAGGTGTTACTTCGCATGATACTTTTACTCCTCTTGCTTTGGCTTCACGAACTAAGCGCACGGCGTTTAATGTAGAGAGATGTGCAACATGATAACGAACTCCACTGATATATTCTGCAAGAAGAATATCTCTCGAAACAATGATGTCTTCTGCCACAGAAGGATAACCCGGCATTCCGAGCTTCGTTGAAATCTTGCCTTCATGCATGCAAGTACCCTTTGTCATAGTCGGCTCTTCGCAATGTTCAGTGCAAAGGAAATCGAACATCTTGCCATATTCAAAAACACGGCGCATCACTTCTGCGCTGGCNNTCCCATCATCGGAGATCATTTTTACTCCTGCATCTGCAAGGGTCTGCATCGGAGAGAGTTCTTCGCCCTTACGACCTTTTGTCATTGTACCGCAGATTTCCACGTCAACAATATTGCCGGCTGCTTTTTGCCGGATATAGCTTACAACAAATGGATCTGAGATTGGCGGATCGGTATTCGGCATGCAGCAAAGTCCCGTAAATCCTCCACTTGCTGCAGCTCTTGTTCCGGTTTCAATCGTTTCTTTGTATTCCTGCCCGGGCTCTCGTAAATGGACATGCATATCGAAAAAACCGGGTGCAATAATTGCACCATTAAGATCTTTTTGCTGGGCTTTACTTTTCAGCTTCTTTCCAATAGCAGTGATAACCCCGGAGAGGATTTCAATATCCATTCCGTCCTCATCCCTATCCGTTACAGGGTCAACTATTCTGCAATTTTGTAAAAGTATATCCATTTAGTGTTACTTAAGCTTCAAAGATCCATTCGAGTACTGCCATCCGAATTGCAACTCCGCGTTTTACCTGCTGCAATATAAGTGATTTTTCCGAATCTGCTACCTCATCATCCAATTCTATATTTCTATTGGCAGGTCCCGGATGCAGAATGTAGGCGCTCGTCTCAACCAATTGTAAAGGAGTCAATCCATAACGCGACCTGAAATCAGATAAACTTGGAAAGAATGATCTTGATTGTCGTTCAAGTTGAATGCGCAATGCTATGATGGCATCGGCATCTTTTAACTCGTTTCCGATCTGAGATCGTACTTTTACTCCGAAAACTTCTTCAACATAGTTTGGAACAAGAGTNNGATTTTCTTACCTTTTAATGAACCCAGTTTCTCCTGAAGAGTTGCGGCATCAAGTAGAGCTTGAGTTGGATGCTCATGTGCCCCATCTCCCGCATTGATAATTTGAGTCGATTGCGGAAGATGTTTCCTCAGCAAATTCGGAATTCCGGAAGAACTATGTCGCACAACAATGCAATCGATCTTCATAGCATTGATAACCTTTACAGTATCAATAAGCGACTCACCTTTAGCAATGCTGCTTGCCTGCATTGAAAGAGTTGCGATCGTTGCTCCAAGTCTTTTTTCAGCAAGTTCGAATGAAGTTCTGGTTCGTGTGGAGTTCTCAAAGAAAAGATTTGCTATGGTTCTTCCCTTCAATAAACTGCTTTCGGGAAAAGGATTCGTGGAATTCAAATGGTGGAAGTAAC